>DATGDQ010000524.1:0-5830 GCA_035310785.1 Gemmatimonadaceae bacterium
GAACACGCCCGATGTGCTCACCGAGGATACGGCGGATCTCGCGCTCACGTTGATGCTCGCGACGGCGCGCCGCATCGGAGAGGGTGAGCGAGAGCTGCGCGGCGGAAGGTGGACTGGGTGGCGGCCCACGCACATGCTCGCCACCCAGGTGCACGGAAAGACGCTCGGGCTGATCGGCATCGGACGCATCGGGCGCGCGGTGGCGCGCCGGGCGCACCTGGGGTTCGGGATGAAGATCATCTACCACGATCCGTATCCATTGAGCGAAGCGGAGACTGCGGCGCTGGGTGCGGAGCGCAAGGACAGCATCGAGGCGGTACTGCGCGAGAGCGACTTCGTCTCGCTGCACTGTCCCGCGACTCCGGAGACGCGGCATCTGATGAACGCCTCGCGCTTCGCGCAAATGCGCACGAGCGCGATCCTGATCAATACGGCGCGTGGCGATGTCGTCGATGAGAACGATCTCATTGCCGCGCTGCGGTCGGGCGCGATCAGGGGTGCGGGACTCGATGTGTTCGAGAAGGAGCCGTCGGTACCGGCGGCGCTGACGAGCATGGAGAACGTCGTGCTCCTCCCGCATCTGGGGAGCGCGACCACCGAGACCCGTGTCGCCATGGGCATGCGCGCGATCGACAATCTCGAGGCATTCTTCGGAGGCTCGGCGCCGCGCGATCGCGTCGCCTGATGGCTGTGGCAACCCGCGCGCACTTCCGCGCTCCGCCGGCGGTTCCGTTCGGGCCCACGGCGATGGAGCTGCCGACGCCCGAGTCCGTGGCGGAGCGGCTGCTCGTGGACATGCTCCGCCAGGTCGTGATGCTGCGGGCGCCCGAGTCCGTCGAGGCGCTCGAGGGCGGACAGCTCGGCGATGACAGCTCGGGTGAGTCGATCGCACGATCGCTGCAGACGATCGGGCTCCTGTCGCAGATCCTGCCGATCGCCGAGCTGCACGACGCCATGGAGGCGCGTCAGCGCGTGGAGCGCGAGCGGGGCTTCGAGTCGCTCGCCGGCACCTTCGCGAAGGTGATCTCCGAGTGGAAGCAGCAGGGCGTACCGGCGGATACCGTGCGCGAGCTGCTGCGCACGTTCCGCGTGGTGCCCACGATCACGGCGCATCCGACGGAGGCGAAGCGCGTCACCGTGCTCGAGAAGCTGCGCGGGATCAACGCGCTGCTCGTCAAGCTCGACGGTCCGCTCGTCACGCATCGCGAGCGCGCGCAGCTCGCGGAGGAGCTGCGCACGGAGCTCGATCTCCTGTGGCTGACGGGTGAGCTCAAGCTCGAGAAGCCGACGGTGGCGCAGGAGGTGGCGTGGGCGCTCCACTTCTTCGACACGACGCTGTTCGGCCTCGTGTGGCAGCTGCACGACTCGCTCGCGCTCGCGCTGGCGGAGCAGTACCCGGAGGAGCACTTCGACCTTCCCATCTTCATCGAGTTCGGATCATGGGTGGGTGGCGATCGCGACGGAAATCCGAACGTGACGAACGAGGTGACGCGGGCGGCGCTGCACGAGTACCGCGCGAAGTCGCTCCACCGCTACCAGCGCAGGGTGGCGGAGCTCTCGCGTGCGCTGAGCATCTCCGAGCGGTCCGCGAACTTCTCGCCCGAGTTCAAGGCCGCGCTCAAGCGCGCGCTCGACGCGAGCAACGATGGCGAGCGGCTCGCGGCACGCAATCCGGGAGAGCTGTGCCGGCAGTGGTTGAGCGTCGTGCAGCGCAGGCTCGCCGCCACGGTGAGTGAGAGCCATCGCAAGCGCGGCGGCGAGGGGCTCACGTCGCCGCCGTACGCGACGGCGGACGATCTCGTCGCCGATCTCAAGACGCTCGAGCGGGCGCTCATCGATGCGGATTGCGCCGCGATCGCGCGCGCGGCGGTCGTGCCGGTGCGGCGCGAGGTCGAGGCGTTCCGGTTCTCCTCGGTGCGACTGGATCTGCGTCAGGGATCGGGATCGTTCAATGCGGCAGCGGAGGAGCTGCGAAAGGCGCGCACCGGCGAGGATGGAGCGCAGTGGATTCGCGAGGCGCTCGCCAGGCCCCGGCGAGCCGACGAGCCTGGGGTGACGTCGCCCGAAGCCGGCGAGACAGCGGGGATGTTCACACTCGTGCGCGAGCTTCGAGCGAGCATCGACAGGAAAGCGTTCGGAAGCCTCATCATCAGCAACACGCGCTCCGCAGCCGATGTGCTGAACGTGTATCTGCTGGCGAAGGAGGGCGGGCTTTTTCACGATGCGGCGGGCGTCGAGAGCTGCACACTTCCGATCGTGCCGCTGTTCGAGACGATCGACGACCTGCGGCGAGCGCCGGCGATCATGCGCGAGCTGTTCTCCGTGCCCGTGGTGAAGCGGAGCGTGCGCGCGCAGGGCGGGGTGCAGGAGGTGATGATCGGCTACTCGGATTCGAACAAGGATGGTGGATTCCTCACCTCGAATTGGGAGTTGTATCAGGCGCAGAAGAAGCTCGCGCGCGTCGCGGCGGAGAGCGGAGTGGAGCTCTCGTTCTTTCACGGGCGCGGCGGATCGGTGAGCCGCGGCGGTGCGCCGACACATCGCGCGATCGCCGCGCAGCCTCCGGGCACGATCCGCGGTCGGATGCGCACGACGGAACAGGGCGAGGTCGTCTCGTTCAAGTTCGGCTATCAGAACGCGGCGCTCTATCAGCTCGAGCTGCTCGCGTCCAGCGTGCTGGAGTATTCGTTGCCGAGCGATGAGGCGGTGCCCGTGCCCGGCCTCGAGGAGGCGATGGAGGCGCTGAGCGGTGCCGCGTTCGCTGCGTATCGTGGATTGATCCAGCATCCCGGGCTCATCGAGTACTACACGGCGGCGACACCGCTGGAGGAGTTGCAGCTGCTGAACATCGGCTCGCGTCCTGCGCGCCGTGGGGGTACGCGCTCGCTCGCGGATTTGCGCGCGATCCCGTGGGTGTTCGCGTGGACGCAGAACCGGCATCTCGTGCCGGGATGGTACGGCGTGGGAAGCGCGCTCGGCTCGTTTCTCTCGGTGCGCGGCGAGCGGGGCGAGGCGATGCTGCGCCGGATGTTCGACGAGACGCCGATCTTCCGGCTGATCATCGACGAGGTGGAGAAGACGCTGGCACAGGTCGACCTCTCGCTCGTCCGCGCGTACGCCGGCCTGGTGCCGAACGAGAGCGCGCGCACGGGGGTGCTGTCGCTGATCGAGGCGGAATACGATCGCACGGTGAAGACCGTGCTGTATCTCACGCGTGAGGGCGCGCTGGCGGAGCGATTTCCCCAGTTCAAGCGGCGCATGGCGCGGCGTCTGGGCATGCTGGAGCGCGCGCACTACGAGCAGATCGAGCTGCTGCGCAGGGTGCGGGGGAAGGCCGCGGCGGACGCCAAGCGGGACGACGATCTGGCGGCGCTGCTGCTGTCGATCAACTGCATCGCGGCGGGGTTCGGGACTACGGGCTGATGCGATGAGCGACACCACGACCCCTGGCGCCATCACTTGTATTTAACTATGTTGTTATTTAACCATAATCTTCAATACAAATGCCGCACGACCACCTCAGTACCACCTTCGCTGCCCTCGCCGACCCCACGCGGCGCGCCATCCTCGCCCGGCTCGCCAGCGGCGAGACCACCGTCAATGAGCTCGCCAAGCCCTTTGCCATGAGCTTGCCTGCCGTTTCGCGGCACCTCAAGGTGCTGGAGCACGCTGGACTCATCTCGCGAGGCCGCGATGCCCAATGGCGTCCAGCACGCCTCGAGACCGCACCACTCGCGCAGGCATCTGGGTGGATCGACAAGTATCGGCGGTTCTGGGACGAACGCTTCGATCGCATTGACGACTACATCACCGAACTTCAGCACAAGGAGAGGCCCCATGCCCGCAACCGGAAGAAACGCCGGTAGCTCAGCTACCACCAAACCACTCGAGCTCACGATCACGCGCACCTTCGACGCGCCGCGCGAGCTCGTCTACAAGCTGTTCACCGAGCCCGAGCACATCATGCGGTGGATGGGGCCGCGAGACTTCGAGGCGCGCAGCTTCACGCAGGACGCCCGCGTCGGTGGCAAGTGGCGTGGCATGCTGCATCCGCGCAACGGCGGCAGAGACTTGTGGCAGGGGGGCACCTTTCTCGAGATCGACCCGCCATCTCGTGTATCCTACACGTTTGCGTGGGACGATGAAAATGGAAGACCCAGCGAGGAAACCATCGTGACCCTCCACTTCGAAGCGCAGGGCGAGAGGACGAAGCTCACGTTTCACCAAACCGGATTCACCTCGGAGGCCGAGCGCGATGGCCACCACGGTGGATGGAGCGAGACCTTCGACAAATTCGCGGAGTACTTGGAGGCCGCGCGGAAGAGAGCGGCCAGGTGAGCGCACGGGGCTTCTCGAAAGAACGCCTCGCTCGCCTGCACGCGCGGATGTCTGGTTATGTGGAGCGTGGCGAGGTGCCTGGCATCGTCACGCTCCTCAGCCGCAACGGCCACACGCACGTGGACGCGGTGGGTACGCTCGCATTGGGCGACGCGGCGCCCATGCACCGCGACACGATCTTTCGCATCTCGTCCGTCACCAAGCCCATCACGGCAATCGCCGCGATGCTGCTCGTCGAGGAGTGCAAGCTGCGGCTCGACGAGCCCGTTGACCGGCTGCTTCCCGAGCTCGCCCATCGCCAGGTGCTCGTCCGTCCCGACGCGGAGCTCGACGAAACGGTGCCGGCTACGCGCCCGATCACCGTGCGCGATCTCCTGACCTTTCGCATGGGATTCGGGATCATGATGCTGCCGCCCGATGCAACGCCTATCCAGCGAGCCTCGACGGCGCTCGAGCTGCAGCAAGGACCGCCCAACCCGCAGCACTTTCCGCCGCCCGACGAATGGATGCGTCGCTTCGGAACGCTTCCGCTCATTCACCAGCCCGGCGAAGGCTGGATGTACAACACTGGGGCCGATGTCCTGGGCGTGCTCATCGCACGAGCCTCCGGGCAATCGCTCCCGGACTTCCTGCGCCAACGAGTCTTCGAGCCGCTCGGCATGACGGACACCGCGTTCTTCGTCTCGAAGGACAAGCAGCATCGATTCGCGACGAGCTACTCCACCGATGTTCGCACGCACGCACTCGCGTTCTTCGATGGTCCAACCGATGGACAATGGAGCACACCGCCCGCATTCGCGTCGGGAGCGGCCGGACTCGTCTCGACCGTCGACGATCTGCTCGCGGTAGGGGCGATGATGCTCGGGACACGTGACAACGCCAATCGTATTCTGTCCCGTACGTCCATCGAGCTCATGACCACCGATCATCTTGCACCGGCGCGGCGGCCTGCATGGGGAATGCAGGGTGATTATTTCGAGACCCACGGTTTCGGCTTCGGAATGTCCGTCGTCACTCGCGCGCTGGACTATTCCGGCTCAGTAGGAACTTTCGGCTGGGACGGCGGTTATGGCACTACCTGGTATTGCGATCCGCGCGAGGGCATGGTCAGCATTCTCATGACCCAGGCGATGTGGACGTCGCCCGCGCCGCCCGATGTTTGCCAGGACTTTCGCACCCTGGCGTACCAGGCGCTGGAGGACTGATACGCACGCACCCATGAACCGTGTTGCATGCCGAGCGTCACTCCCGCGCGTCCAGTCCGCGTCACGAGTGGCGGCACCTGCGCAGCGATCCTATTCTTCATTCTCCTTCATGCGTCTGCCACGGATAGTGGCGACCGGAGCATCGACGGCGTGATCTCTCGTTCCAAGCGTGGCACGCATCCGTGACTGACGTCGCGACACCAACCGCGCACGTCTCATCAGCGGACACACTGCCACCCAAGACGCCGATCCACAGAAAGCCCTTCGATCGCTCTCTCGTCGAAGGG
>DATGDQ010000525.1:0-2251 GCA_035310785.1 Gemmatimonadaceae bacterium
GAGTCGTCCGCACCGCGCGCGTCGTTGCACGCGGCGATGTGCAGAGCGTGCTGGCGCTTCCCGCCGTCGCGGAGCGCGGCGAGATGCTGCTGCACAACCATCCCTCCGGGGTGCTCGACCCCTCCGATGCGGATCTCATCGTGGCGACTCGGCTGCACGATGGCGGCATCGGCTTCGGCATCATCGACAACGATGCGACCGAGCTGTACGTCGTGGTCGAGATTCCGAAGGCGCGCGTCACCGTGCAAATCGCGGCGAGCGCCATTGCGGATTCGCTCGGGCCGGCTGGTCCGATCGCGGCGAAGCTCCCGCGCTACGAGGATCGGCCCGCGCAGCGCGCGATGGCGAGTGCCATCGCAAGGCTCTACAACGAAGGCGGCATTGGCCTGCTCGAAGCCGGCACCGGAGTCGGCAAGTCGCTCGGCTATCTGCTTCCGGCGTTGCGATGGGCCGCCGCGAACGGTGAGCGCACCGTCGTGTCGACCAACACGATCAATCTGCAGGAGCAGCTCGTCGGGAAGGATCTTCCATTCATGCGCGAGGCGCTCAGCGACCAGCCGGTGCGGTTCGCGCTGCTCAAGGGATGGCGCAACTATCTCTGCCTCTACAGGCTCGAGCAGGCATCGAGCGCAGCGCCCGGTCTGTTCGCGGATGGCACGGCCAACGAGCTCGAAGAAATTCGCGCGTGGGCGGAGCGGACGGAGGATGGCTCGCTCGCCGATCTCGCCGTGCCGCCGAGAGCGGAGATATGGGATGAGGTGGCGGCGGAGTCCGATCTGTGCCTGCGCCTCAAGTGTCCGCTCTTCGAGAAGTGCTTCCTGTTCGCGGCACGACGCGTTGCGGCGCAGGCGGACGTCATCGTCGTCAATCATCACCTGCTGCTCAGCGATCTCGCCGTGCGGCGTGCGCAGCAAAACTGGGCCGATGCGGCCGTGCTCCCGGCGTATCAACGTCTCATCGTGGACGAGGGACACCACCTCGAGGATGCCGCGTCGTCGCATCTGGGCACCACGGTGACGAATCGCGGACTGCAACGACTGTTCGCGCGCCTCGAGCGACGCGGCAAGGGACTCCTGTCCGCGCTGGCGCACAAGCTCGAGTCGAAGCAGGATCTGATGAGCACCGCGAGCCTGGATCTGCTGCAGGCCAATCTCGCGCCCGCCGTGCATGCCGCACGCGATCGCGCGACGCAGGTCTTCGACTATCTCGATCGCTACCTGCAGACATCGAACGAGCCGGTGGCGCGGCTCACGGCGACGTTCGCCTCGCATCCCATCTGGGGTGACGGATTGGGTGAATCGCTGGGTGCGCTGCTGCGGGAGCTCGCGCTGCTGCAGGACGGGCTCAGGCTCGTTCGCGAACGCATGGAAGCGGATGGGCAGCCGCGCGAGGGTGTGGCATCGCTGCTCGCGGAGATTCGCGGCGTCGCGCGCAGACTCGAGAGCTCGGCGGACGCCCTGCAGCGTGCACTCGTCCCAGCGCCGGGCGACGAAGGATCGCTCGTGCGATGGCTCGAGGTGCGCGGGCGTGATCGCAACGTGGCAGCCACCGCGGTGCCGCTCGACATCGCGCCCATTCTGCGAGAGGATCTCTTCAAGCGCGTCACGACCGCCGTGGTCACGAGCGCGACGCTCGCGAGCGGTGATCGCTTCGCCTTCGTCCGCGCGCAGCTGGGCCTGGACGATGAGTCACTCGATGCGACGAGCGCGATCTTTCCGTCACCGTTCGATTATCCGAACCAGGCGATGCTCGCCCTGCCCACCGACTTCCCGGCGCCGAACATCGATCCCGCCGGTCATCTACGGGCGGTCATCCGCGCGACGAGCGCTCTCGCGACGGTCTCCGACGGCGGACTGTTCGTGCTCTTCACGAGTCACCGCGATGTGCGCGAGGTCGCGCGCGAGCTGCGCGCGCTGGGAATGAACGCGAGCTGGCCTCTGGTCGTACATGGTGAGGAGCCTCGCGATGTGCTGCTGCGACGTTTTCGCGACTCGGGGCGCGCGATCCTGCTCGGCACCGCATCTTTTTGGGAAGGCGTCGATGTTGCGGGAGAGGCGCTGCGCGGGCTGGTCATCGCAAAGCTTCCTTTTCGCGTGCCAACCGAGCCGCTCACCGCGGCCCGCAGCGAGGCGATCGAGGCGCGAGGCGGTGACTCGTTCAAGGAATTGATGCTTCCGCACGCCACACTCCGGCTGAAGCAGGGGTTTGGCCGCCTGATTCGGTCCGGAACCGACAGGGGTGCGGTGGTGTT
>DATGDQ010000526.1:0-1597 GCA_035310785.1 Gemmatimonadaceae bacterium
CACGTTTGCATATGACGGACCAGGCTGGATCCACTTCTTTCTGTCACTGGGCATGTTCCTGCTCATCTGGCGGATAGTGGCCGGAGGAACGCAGGACTCGTGGCGCAAGTATCTCTCCGGACGTTAGGAACCTCCGCAAGGCAACAGAGATCGCAGAAGTTCGGAGATCGATGCCCGGCTCAGGCGACCCGGGACCTGCTCATCAGGGCACCGGCAGCGGCGACGAGGAACGACCCGCCGAGGATGACGCCACCCGACGCGATCACGCGCCACAGCTCTTCGGCGGATGTCGGTGGATTGACGATCAACATCGCGCCCACGCCGATCGACATCAGCCCGATGATCGGTATAGGATCGAACAGCACCTCCGCTCCGCGAATGTGCAGGTGACGATTCCTGTGGTGCTCCACGAGCCACACGACGAGAGCAGCCAGCCCCAATGCTCCGGCCGTGACACCGATCGAGCCAAGCAGAGGAACGATCAGCATCGGCACCTCGGCCAGAGCAGGGTACCATAACACGGCCACGCCAAAGAAAATGCGACAAAGCGCGTCCCCCAGCGTCAGCGAGACCAGGACGGGCGAGGTTCGATTTCTCAACGATCCCGCGAGCCACACGAGCGCGGCGAGGCCGATGAGGCCATCGAGCAGGGCGTACCACGCACCCGCTCGAAACAACTCGGTCCAGCTCAAGTGGTGCGTGAGCAGGTACGCCGAGAGCGCGAGGCTCGCACAGCCACGCGCACCGAATCCCAGCGCGAGCCCTCCCAACCCCTCCGCGCCGGGCCGAAGCTCACTCGTCGTCACTGTTCATCAACGGAAAGCCGAGGCTGCTGCCGTTCGCGTGAACCATTCACAGTGGGCATCTTCATCCCGACACCGCTGATTGATCATGTGATCTGGAGAGAACGAATCGCGCGGTACGTCGGGTACCGAATCGTCTGCTGGCGCAATGCGTACCCGAAGCATATGGCAGCTTCATACGAACGGCGTAAGGAGTTCCACTACACGAATGCACGAATGGCGGATAGCGATCGCTCGGGGGTATTCCCAACCTCCGAGCCTGAGGATCGCAACCGCAACCGCGATGAGTCTGGAGTGCCGAGAGCGATGACTCGTCGCAAGCGCAAGAGTGCCGCACCGAGGCGTGTACAAATGAGCATGGACCGCGAGCAGCTGCAGGAGCCCGCCGGTCTCGGCATTCGACGCGTGGTCCTGTCTCTCCTTCGCGACGCCAGCTCCGCCGGCCAGGAGCTGCGCAAGACCGCCACGAGGCACGGCCCGAAGAGCGCGCAAGCCGAGGATGCGCTTCACGATTTTCGTGTGGCGATTCGCCGCCTGCGCGGCTGGGTTCGAGCGTTTCGCAAAACGCTGCGCGGCAGTATCTCCCGCAAACAGCGACGACAACTCGCGGAGATCTTCCGTGCGACGGCAATGGCTCGCGACGCGGCCGTTCACCTCGAATGGATGCGCGAGCAGCGCGAGTCATTGGATGTAACGGGGCACGCGGCTCATGCCTGGCTCGGACGACGGCTGAAGACTCGACGAAGGGCCGGCTGGGCGGCAGCGCTCTCGGCAGCCAAGCGATTCGAGAGGTT
>DATGDQ010000527.1:0-5070 GCA_035310785.1 Gemmatimonadaceae bacterium
CCGTTGCGTCATAGCGCACGCCGATCACTGCGTTGGCGCCGAGTGCGGCGGCGTGTCCCATCATGAGATCGAAGGCATCGTTGCGCGTCTTCTCGCACAGCTGCGTATAGATCGTGATGTTGCCGCCGACGATCGTCTGCAGCGCGGCACCGAGATTTCCCACGATGGATCGCGAGCGAACGATGATTCCGCGCACCACGCCGAGATTTCGTGTGATCCTGTAGCCGTCAATGGTAAATGCGGTCGAGGTGAAGGCCTGCTGCATCGTGAGCTCCGCTGGGGTTGCGCGATGATCGCCCCGGGGAAGGGTCCGCGCAATGCCGCGGCGACCTATCCCGCCGGTGGACCCGCCGATAAAATTCCTCGTCTTCGTCCCCCATGAGATGCGCACTCTTCCGGTCGTTTTCGCGGTCCTTCTTCTAGCCGCCGCTCTGCCCGCTGGCGCTCAGCGGGGCACCGAGCTCACAGTCGACGCCATCACGCACGGCGCCTTCGCCGGCGCGCGCATGCCCGATCCGCAGTGGCTCGCCGACGGCAGTGGCTACTTCGACCTGAGACCTTCCGCTGACGGTGGAAGCGAGATCGTACGGGTGAACGCAGCCACCGGTGCGACGACCGTCGTTGCGCCGGCGCAGTCGCTCGTCTCCAATGGCACGCGGCTCCGTGTCGAGAGCATCGTGATCTCGCGCGATGGGTCCAGGATTCTGCTCTTTCACAATTCGGTTCGCGTGTGGCGGCAGAACACCCGCGGCGTCTACGACGTGCTCGATGTCGCGTCGGGCCGCATCACGCCGCTGTCGACCGCCGCCGGGCTGCAGATGTTCGCGAAGTTCTCGCCCGACGGCCGGCGCGCCGCGTTCGTGCGCGCCAACAATCTCTTCGTCACCGATCTCGCCACGCACGAGGAGCGCGCGCTCACGAACGATGGGAGCGACGTGATCATCAACGGCACGAGCGATTGGGTGTACGAAGAAGAGCTCGCGATTCGCGATGCCTTTCGCTGGAGTCCCGACTCGAAGAAGATCGCGTTCTGGCGCTTCGATCAGTCACCGGTCCCGATCTTTCCGATGATCGACGAGCTGTCGCTCGCGGCGAAGATGATTCCCGAGCGCTACCCGCGCCCCGGCGACAGGAACTCGAAGGTGACGATCGGCGTGGTCGACGCAGATACGCGCGCGACGAGCTGGCTGCACACGGGCGAGGGCGAGTACATCGCCGCGGTGGCGTGGGTGGGGCCGGACAGTCTCACGATCCAGCGCATGCCGCGCACACAGAACCGTGTCGATCTCCTGATGCTGAGCGCGGCCACCGGCGACGGGCGCACGGTACTCACCGAGCGCGACTCTTCGTGGGTGGACATCGACGAGCAGACGCCTCGCTGGCTCTCGAACGGCTCCCTGTTCCTCTGGCCGAGCGAGCGAAGCGGTTGGCGCCAATACTATCTGTACAAGCGTGACGGATCGCTCGTGGGACGCGTGACTCGCGACGGCGTGGACGTCTCCTCGCTTGCGGGAGTGGACGAGAAACGGGGCTACGTCTACGCGCTGGCCGCCGCGCCCACACCCATGCAGCGACAGCTCTTTCGCTACCCGCTCAAGGGTGGCGCCGAGATGCGGGTGACCACCGAGGCGGGCTCGCATCGCGTGAGCATCGCTCCGGACGGCAGCGCGATGGTCGACATCCACACGACCGCGCAGCTTCCGGGCGCCGCCACGCTGGTGTCGCTGCAGACGGGTGGCGCTCGCCATGTGCTCGAGGCGAATGCCGAGCTACGCGACGCGCTCAAGGGGCTCACGCGCGCGCCGGAGTTCTTCGAGGTGCCGATGCCGGATGGCACGAAGCTGAACGCGTTCCGCATCGTGCCGCCAGCGTTCGACAGCACGCGCAAGTATCCAGTGCTCATGTACGTCTACGGTGGGCCCACGTCGCAAACCGTGCTCGATGACTACGGCGGCGATCGTTATCTGTGGCACGAGCTGCTCGCGAAGAAGGGCTTCATCATCGTGAGCGTGGACAATCGGGGCACCGGGGCGCGCGGCAGCGCGTTTCGCCACATCGTCTACGAGCACCTCGGGTTGCACGAGTCCGACGATCAGATCGCCGCTGCAAAGTGGCTCGGCGCGCAAAGCTGGGTGGATCCGGCGCGCATCGGCATCTGGGGATGGAGCTACGGCGGCTACATGACGGCGATGTCGTCCTTCCGCGGAGGCTCGATCTTCCGCGCCGCGATCTCGGTTGCGCCAGTCACCGATTGGCGACTGTACGATGACGTGTACACCGAACGCTACATGCGCACGCCGGCGGAGAACGCATCGGGGTACGAGGATGGTGCGCCGCTCAAGTACGTGCAGGGCCTCACGGCCAGCTATCTCCTCGTGCACGGAACGGGCGACGACAACGTGCATCCGCAGAACTCCATCCAGCTCGTGGACAAGCTCGAAGGAGCGAACAAGCAATTCCAGTTCATGGTGTATCCGGGGCGCACGCACGCAATCGCCGGCGGGAATTCCCGCACGCATCTCTTCACGATGCTCACGAACTTCGTCGAGCAAACGCTCGGCGCCCCGGCGCAGCGCATCAATCCGTGATGCGCGCATCCGTGCTCGCCGGCGCGTTGCTCGCGACAAGCGCGTGCGCGCACGGTGGGCAGGGTAGCGACACGAGCCGGTCCCTCGTTGCTCGCGCGGCACTCCCGCGCACGAGAGCCGAGCGGACGTCGTATGCGGAGACGTCGACATACGATGATGTGATCGGGTTCGTCGACTCGCTGCAGAAGGCGGGGGTACCGATGTCCCGCCAGGAGCTCGGCCGTACCGCCGAGGGACGCACGCAGCCGCTGCTCGTGCTCTCGCGTCCCGTGGTCACGACGCCCGAGCAGGCGAGAGCGCTGCGTCGCCCGGTGGTGTACGTGCAGGCGAACATCCACGCGGGCGAGGTCGAGGGGAAGGAAGCGCTGCTCGCGCTCGTGCGCGATCTCGCGACGACGCGAAACAATGTGCTCGATTCGATCGTGCTGATCGCGATTCCGATCTACAACGCGGATGGCAACGAGCGCTTCAATCCGCAGGCCGTGAATCGCACGGAGCAGAACGGCCCGGAGAGTGTTGGCCAGCGGCCGAATGCGCAGATGCTCGATCTCAACCGCGACTACGTGAAGGCGGAGGCGCCGGAGACGCGCTCATCGCTGGCGGCGTTCGAGAAGTGGAATCCGGATGTGTTCGTCGATCTGCACACCACGGATGGGAGCTTCCACGGCTATGCGCTGACGTACGCGCCCTCGCTCAACCCTGCGGCGCGAGATGCCGGCGCGTACACACGGGACTCGCTCCTCCCCGAGCTGCGTCGGAGAGTGAAGGCGCGCGATGGCTTCGAGGTGTTCGACTACGGCAACTTCGACACGCAGTACGAGGAGCGCGACATCACGGACACCGTGAAGAGCGGCTGGTTCACATACGATCACCGGCCACGCTTCGGAACGAACTACTTCGGCCTGCGCCAGCGCATCTCGATCCTGAGCGAGGCCTATTCGCACGATCCATTCGAGCGGCGTGTGCGGGCGACGTACGCATTCGTGCGCGAGCTGTTGTCGCTCGTGGCCGAGCGGCGTATGCGCATTCGCGCCATCGAGGCGGCGGCGGACTCCGAAGTCGCGCGTGGATCGATCGAGGTGCCCATCCCCATCCGTTCCCGTCTCACAACGGCACCACGTACACTCCCGGTGACCTTCGAGGTGATGGCGCACACCGGCGACTCCGCGCTCACACAGCCCGGCGTGCCGCGCGGGTATCGTCGCACCGGCGTGATGAAGACGCAGGTCATGCCCGTGTACGATCGATTCGAGCCCGTGCTGTCGCGCACGATTCCGCGTGCGTGGCTGATGCCCGCGCGCGATAGCTTGGCGATCGTTCTACTTCGCGAGCACGGAATTCGCGTTGAGCCTGTCTCGCCCGCCGCCGGCACGAATCCGCGCGTCAGCGCCTTTCTGATCGACTCGATGCGAGCGGATTCGGATGCGTTTCAGGGTCATCATCAAGTGCACGTGAGCGGTCACTGGACAGACGAGCCGATGCAGACGCCGACGGACATGGTGATGGTGCGCGGAGATCAGGAACAGGCCATAGCTGCGCTCTATTTGCTCGATCCGGAGAGTGATGATGGGCTCGTGACCTGGAACGTGTTCGACGGTGAGCTCTCGCCGGGCAAGCCATTTCCGGTGTTGCGCGTGGTCACGACCGCCACGCGCTCGCCATGATGCAAGGCACAGTCTAGCTTGCAGCCACGGAGGCGTACGGACGTACCCTCCTTCCCTCTACCGATATCAATGCTCCGACAGAGCCTCCTTTATCTCTCGAATCAGCCGAGCATCTTCAGGCTGGTTCGCCGCAATGGATTCGCCAAGCGCTTCGCCTCGCGCTTCGTTGCCGGCGAGACGTTGGACACCGCACTCGACGCCGTGCGAGCACTGAACGCTCGCAAGATCACGGCCTCACTCGATCTCCTCGGCGAAAGCGTGAGCTCGGAGCCGGAAGCGAGGGCAGCTGGGCAGGAATACCTCACGATGCTCGATCGTATTCACGAGCAGCGGCTCAATGCCAACGTGTCGGTCAAGCTCACGCAGATGGGGCTCGACGTGGATGAGGAGCTGTGCGTCGAGATCGTACAGGGGATCCTGGCGCGCGCGCGCGAGTACGAGACGTTCGTGCGGCTCGATATGGAGGGAAGTGCCTACACCGAGCGCACGCTCCGGCTGTTCGAGGACCGGCTCTATCCGCACTATCGCGAGAACGTGGGCATCGTGTTGCAGAGCTATCTGTATCGCACGAGCGCCGACGTCGAGCGCGCGATCATGCTCAAGTGCCGCGTGCGCCTGTGCAAGGGCGCCTACAAGGAGCCCGCGTCGGTGGCCTATCCCGACAAGAAGGATGTCGATGACAACTACGTGCGCTGCATGGAGAAGCTGATTCAGGACGGCAACTATCCCGGAATCGCGACGCACGATCCGGCGATCATCAATGCGGCCAAGCAGTTCGTGAAGGCGAAGTCGACTCCCGCCTCGCGATTCGAGTTCCA
>DATGDQ010000528.1:0-11176 GCA_035310785.1 Gemmatimonadaceae bacterium
CAAATGCGAAGCGCGACGTGGCCCGCGTTGTAGAGTACGAGAAAGAGCGTCGGAACGAGCACCGGGCCCGCGCCGAGTCCGTAGGCGAGCAGCGCGACGAGCACCGTGAAGGGAAGCCACCCTGCCCACACCAGGCGATCACCGACGCTGCCTAGTGGGCCGCACAGCGCAATGCGAAACCGCTCGATTTGCGCCGGTGGCATCGTGCCGTCCAGCTCTACTCTCGCCAGAGCGCCGACTGCGACCGCGGCGAGATACGGATGGGCGTTGAAATAGTGCGTCTCGCGCGCGAGCGCCGCATGATACGGTGCTCCCTGGCGACCGCCCGGCAACGCGCGCAGTGCGGGCTCCACCGAAAACCCGATCCCCGTGCCGAGCATCGTCTCGTAGTTCCACGAGCTCTGCACGGCGAGCATGCGCACGAAGATGCGCGCGGCGGTACCGAAGGGCAGCGGGCGTACCTCGGGACTGCTCATCCGTCTCGCAGCAGCATCGCGCATCCCAGCGCGAGCCCTCCAACGAAGAACCACGGTCCGTACTTGGACCCGTGCGAGAGCTTCCACGCGGCGCTCCCAGCTATGGAGGCAGCGACAGCGACGAGCACCGCGCGTATCGTCGCGGAGTCGCCGTGTCCTTGCGCGATCGCAATCGCCGTGAGCGGAACGAGAAGTAGCAGCGCACAGGCCGTGAGCACAAAGCCGCGCACGAGGTCCGCGGCGATCCCGCGCATCTGGAGCCAGGTCACGATTCGCGCGTTGCCTGCTTCGAGCGCCGGGAGCGCGCGCTTCGTCCATCGGCCGTTCAGCCGGCGAAGCACATACATGCTCCATCCTCCCACCCACGCCGTGATCATGGCTCCGAGCATCGCGAACAGCAGCGCGCTCGTCGCGTCGCCCGTTCGGGACACATAGAGGGCCCCCCCAACAACGGACGCTGTGCCCCACTCCGGATATCGGGACGCACCAACCGGCAGCGTCTCGAGCGCCATCATCTCGAGAAAGACGCCGGCGAGGAGTCCGTCGCTGGCGCTGCCTCCAATCGTGCCGGCGAGCGTCGATGCGACGATCGGGCGCGAGACCATCGCCTGCGGGAAGCTCACGACGTCGAGTCCGAGGAACGCGCCAAGCAACGCGAACGCGAGAATCATGGAGAGCGTCATGCGGCGCCCGCCTCACCGCTCGCTTCCACGAGAGCGCTCAACGGAATCGGGCGCGATGCGGGGACATCGCGCGCGGTGACCTCGACGCCGTGCCGCTCGAGCTCCTGCAGCTCGCGCAACTCGCCGCCCGTGAGATAGAGATAGCGCAGACGTTCCACACGATCGGCGCGGTGGTGAATGCCGCCCAGGTTCACGGCGCGTATCGTGGCGTGCGTAGCGCTCGCGAGCCGCACCATCGTGCCGATGTCCGCCGTCAAGAGAATTCCCGGGCGTTTGTCCCTGTTCCACTGATCGAGCTTATGGGCCGCCTCTGCAACGGATGCGAAGAACACATCGAGCTCCGGTGGCACGCCCATGCGATAGAGCTCCTGCTCCCAGTCACTGGTCGCCACCTCGTCATCGACGAGCACGAGAAAGCCAAGCCCCATCGGCTGTCCCCAGCCGACGATCACCTGACCGTGGATCAGCCGGTCATCAATTCGATACAGCTCAATCGGCACGCGTCTTCCCGAACGTGACCTTCAGCGTCGGTCCGCCGCGCTCGACGGCCTCCGTTGCAGCCTCCTCCGGTGACAGATTCGGATGCGTGACGAAATGCAGCAGCGTGGGCAGGTTGACGCCACTCACGACCACGACGTCGCGATCGCGCAGGAGGCGAAATGCGGCGATGTTGCAGCTCCCGGCAGGGAGATCGGTGAAGACCACCTTCGCGCCGATCTCCTCCACCATCGCGCGCAACTTCTGCTCGAGCTCGGCCCCGCTCAGCCCCGTATTCGACATGGCGACGAAGCGGCTGCCCATGCCCGTGATCTGCTCGACCGCCGAGACGAGCCCCGCCGCCAGTTGGCCGTGCGCGAGCACGATCGCCGGCTGATCATTCATCGTCTTCCGCCAGATACTGACGTACGTTCGCGGCTGTGCGCATGCGGCCGAGCAGCCGCTCGTTGAAGGCTTCGGCGGTGTTGATGCCGCTGAAGCGGAGGAGATGCGTCATCGCGACGACTTCGGCGACGACGGTGATGTTCTTGCCGGGATTGAGCGGGATGACCGCTGTCGGGATGGGCACATCGAGCACGTTCGTGGTCGTCTCATCGAGACCGGTGCGATCGATCGAGTCCGCCTGGTCCCACGCCTCCAGGCGTACGATCACCTCGATGCGCTTCTGCAGCCGCACCGCGCGAATGCCGAAGATCGCCTGTACATCGACGAGCCCGACGCCGCGAATCTCCATGTGATGTTTCTGGAGCTCGTGGCCACGGCCAATGATGATGTCGTGTCCGCGACGGGTGGCGATCACGAGATCATCGGCAACGAGCCGGTGTCCGCGCTCCACGAGATCGAGCACGCACTCGGACTTTCCGATGCCGCTCTGCCCCACGAAGAGCAGGCCGACGCCGTACACGTCCGCGAGCGATCCATGCAACGTGGTCGTCGGCGAGAACTCTTCGGCGATCGCCGGCTTCACGCGCGCGAAGAACTCCGCCGTCTTGAGCGCGCTTCGAAGGATCGGTACGCCGCGCGCCCGTGAGGCCTGCATCATCTCATCGGGTACGCTCTGTCCCTTCGTGACCACGACGCATGGCACTTCGAACGAGAAGAAGAGATCCATCACCTTGCGGCGGCGCGCTGGCGAGAGCGACGCGAGATACGTCATCTCGGTTTCCCCGAACACGAGCACGCGATGCGCCGGAAAGCGATCGACGTAGCCCGCGAGCACCAGTCCCGGACTCGAGACCTCGCTGCTCAGAATCTCGCGAGCGAGGCCGGCGTCATCGCTCAACAGCTCGAGCATGAGCGGCTCTCGCATGAGCTCCAGCACGCGGCCAACGGTGAACGTCCTTCTCATGTCGAAGTGCTCCCCATCAGGCGACCTTCGCGGAAACGATGGACTCGAGGTGCGCCTCCGTCTGCTCGGCAGCCGCCTCCCACGTGAAACGCGATGCGAAGCGCCGGCCCGCCTCGCCGAGCGAGGTGACCAGCGATGGGTCGCTCACGATGCGGCGCAAGGCATGCTCGAGCGCGGCGAGGTCGCCATGGGGCACGAGAAAACCCGTCTCACCGTCGCGGACGGATTCGCGCAGCCCCGGCGAATTCGACGCGACGACCGGCGTGGCGCATGCGGCAGCCTCGAGATTCGTGATCCCCCACCCCTCCTTCGGCGACGTGAAGGCGAGCACCCACGCGCTCCTCAGCAGCGCCACTTTCTGCGGCTCGGAGATGAACCCAAGAAAGTGCACGCGATCGCCGAGGTCAAGCGATGCGGCGAGGCGTTCGAGCGCGGGCCGACAGTCGCCGGCGCCTGCGATCGCGAGCTGTGCCGTTGGATGCTGCATCGCGGCAAATGCGCGAATGATGAGATCCACGCGCTTGTAACGTTTGAGACGTCCCAGGTAGGCGACGAGCGGCACGGGGGAGCGCTCGGCAGGGGCGGGCGTGTATGTGGCGGTGTCGATACCCGGATGGATGACGACGATCCGCTCGCGCGGAATTCCGCGCGCCGCGAGATCATCGGCCGTGCTCTCGCTGATCGCTTCGAAGGGCGTCTTGCGATACACGCGCCCGATCGGCCGCTCCTGAAGCCACACCGCCGCCGCGAGAGCGGCCGGAAGCTCCTGGAACGCGGTGGTCCCGAAAAGATGAGGAATCAGCGCCACGGTGTGCTTCGCGCCCCAGGTCGGTGTCCACAGGGGAACCTTGTTGATGTCCTCCACGAGAACATCGAACGCGTTCGCGGCGAGGATGCGCTGGTAATAGGACCGCGCGACGAGCTGAAAGGTGTAGCGCGTACCCACGCGATGCACCGACAGTCCGCCTATCGCGGCGCGCCGTGGTGCGCCGGGCCAGCCGCTGCACAGCAGCGTGACCTCGTGTCCACGTGCTGCCAGGCGGCCGAAGATCTCGTGGAGGTGTATCTCGGCCCCTCCGGCGAACGGGTTTTCGCGGTCCTGCCAATTGACTACGAGCACGCGCACTACAGCTTGCCCATTTGCCGGGCGAGCGCATCGAGGACGCCGTTCACGAATCGCGCGCTCTGTGCGCTGCCGTATCGCTCGGCGAGCTTGACGCCTTCCTGGATGACGACGCGCGGCGGCGTGTCATCGAGCCCGAGCTCCGCGCTCCCGAGTCGCAGCACCGAGCGCTCGATGGCGCCGATGCGCTCGAGCCGCCAGTTGACGGTGACGTCGCGCAGCGCGCGATCGATGTCCGCGCCCTCCGTGATCACGGCGCGCACGAGCACGGCCGCGCGCTTGCGCTCCTCGGGCGGCACGTGCAGATCGTCCCAGATCTGCGCGGCCACGCGCTCGAGCTGCTGGCCCGGCCTCATGTCCCACGCGTACAGTGCCTGGAGCGCTCGCGCTCGAGCTCTCGTCTCAAGCTTCGCGCGCACGCAGCCTTTCGAAGAGCGCCACCATCTCGAGCGCAGCGAGCGCTGCATCCCACCCCTTGTTCCCGTGCACGCCTCCGGCGCGAGCATCCGCCTGTTCGAGCGTGTCGGTAGTGAGCAGGCCGAAGCCGATCGGCACATCGAAATCGGCGCTCGCCTCCGCAAGGCCGCGCGATGCCTCTCCCGCCACGAAATCGAAGTGGGGAGTCTCACCGCGAATCACGGCGCCGAGTGCGACGATCGCGTCGTAGCGCTCCGTCGCGAGCAGCGCGCGCGCGCCGGCGGGAAGCTCCCATGCCCCGGGCACCCACATCACGTCGATGTCGGCACGATTGCCGCCGTGCCGCTCGAGCGCATCGATCGCGCCCTCGAGCAGCCGCATCGTCACACTCTCGTTGAAGCGACTGACGACGATGGCCACGTGCCGGCTCGTCATGTCGGGGGTGCCCACGAATTGCGTCATCAGTGCGCGAGCAGGTGGCCGAGCTTCGTGTGTTTGGCGGTGAGATACTCGCGATTCTCGGACGTCTCCGGCGCACGAATGGGCACGCGCTCCTCCACGTGCAGCCCGTACCCTTCCAGGCCCACCATCTTGCGCGGATTGTTCGTCATCGGCCGAATCGAGCGCAGCCCGAGATCGAGCAGGATCTGCGCGCCGATACCGTAGTTGCGGAGGTCCGGCGCGAAGCCGAGCTTCGTGTTCGCCTCGACGGTATCCGCGCCATCATCCTGCAGCGCATACGCCTTGATCTTGTTGAGCAGGCCGATCCCCCGCCCTTCCTGGTCGAGATAGACCACCACGCCCTTTCCCGCTTCCTGGATCTGCGTCATCGCCGCGTGCAGCTGCCAGCCGCAGTCGCAGCGCATCGAGCCGAACACGTCACCCGTGAGGCACCGGGAATGCATGCGGACGAGAATGCTCTCTCCATGGTCGACATCGCCATGCACGAGCGCAACGTGCTCACGATCGTCGACGTCGTTGCGATAGCCGATGATCCGCCACACGCCGAACTCCGTCGGCAGGCGCGCCTCCGCCACCCGATGCACGAGCCGCTCGTTCTTGAGGCGATACGCGACCAGCTGAGCGACGGTGATGAACTTGAGCTCGTGCTCGGACGCGAATTCCTCAAGCTCCGGACGACGTGCCGGTGCGCCGGTGTCGTCGCGCAGGATCTCGCAGACGACCCCGGCGGGCGCGAGGCCGGCCAGTCGCGCGAGATCCACTGCCGTCTCCGTGTGCCCCACGCGCTGGAGCACGCCCCCCGGACGGGCGCGCAGCGGCTGCACGTGCCCGCCGAACCGAATGTCGCTCGGGCCACTCGCAGGGTCGGCGGCCACGCGGATCGTCAGCGCGCGGTCGTGTGCGCTGATCCCCGTCGTGATCCCGTACTTGGGCGCCGCATCGATGCTCTGCGTGTACGCCGTGCGCAGCGCGTCGACGTTTCCCTCGCCAATGAGGGCGAGCCCCAGCTGATCGACGCGCTCCGGCGTGAGCGCGAGACAGATCAATCCGCTCGCCCGCTTCGCCATGAAGTTGATGATCTCCGGTGTCACCAGCTCGGCGGCGCAGATGAGATCACCCTCGTTCTCGCGATCTTCGTCGTCCGCCACGATGAGCATCTCGCCGTTGCGGATCGCCTCGATCGCCTCTTCTACCGTCGCGAATTGCATGGTCACGTTCAGTCCTGTGCGTGCAAAGAGGAAGGCGCGTTGTATCCTCCCTGATGAGGCGCCAGCATGCGCCTCACGTATTTTCCAATCACGTCGCCCTCGACGTGAACGTGCTGGCCCGTTCGCAGCTCGCTCAGCGTGGTGTGCGACAGGGTGAACTCGATGAGCGAGAGCTGAACGATCTCGGGCGCCGGCAGCTCGTTCACCGTGAGACTCACCCCGTCCACCGTCAGCGAGCCGTGCGGAATCATGAGCTCCGAAAGGCCATCGGGGAGCGAAAGGTTCACGAGTCGCGCATCGCCGTGCGCCTCGATATCGGTCACCGAGGCCACACCATCCACGTGCCCGAGCACGAGATGCCCGCCAACGCGGTCCCCGATCCTCATCGCGCGCTCGAGATTCACGCGCCGTCCGATCGTCCACTCGCCGATGGTCGTGCGCTCCACCGTCGTGGCAACCGCGGCAACGGTGAACCAGCCGGGTCCATGCTCCCGCACAGTGAGGCACGCGCCGTTCAGCGCGATGCTCTCGCCCGCTGCGAGATCGTCGTAGCGACAGCGCAGGCGGAGCTCACGCCCCGCAGGCGTGATCCGAAGCTGCTCGATCCTTCCGACATCCTGCACGAGCCCGGTGAACATGCGTGCGTGCCATCTCTCGAGAGAGTCAATCGTCCGAAGGCGGGGCGAATACGGTCATCGTATCCGCGCCGACCTCGCGGTGCTCGAGCGCACGCCAACGCGGCGCGCGCTCCACGTCCTGTGGCGGAACGAACGCAAACGCGCCAAGTGCGCCTGCGCCGAAGATCGCCGATCCCCGAAAGATAACCAAACGGTCGACCATTCCGGCTCCGATCAGGGCTCCGGCGAGATGCGCGCCCCCTTCTACGAGCAGCGAACGCAGACCGGCATCGCCCAGCGCATCGAGTGCGACGCGAAGCGAAGTCGCATCGATCACGCGGACACCGAGTGCCTTGAGCGCCGTCACGCGCGCTTCAGGGGGCGATTCGGCGACGACGATCGTCGGAATCTCGCGCGCAGTGCGGGCGAGCGCGGTGTGAGACGGGAGTCGCGCTCCGCGGTCGAACACGACGCGTGTGGGCGCCACGCGAGGTGCCGGAGCATCGCGCACCGTCAGCGATGGATCGTCCGCCAGCACGGTTCCGATTCCCACGCCGATCGCGTCGCTTCCCGCGCGCATCTCGTGCACCAACCGCCGGGACTCCTCGCCGGTTATCCACCGCGAACGCCCGGTCGCGTCCGCGAGCGCGCTGTCGAGCGAGACCGCGAGCTTGAGCGTGATCCACGGACGCTTCTCCACGAAGGAATGGAAGAAGGGCGCATTGAGGTCGCGGGCCTCGCCCTCCACCACGCCGACCGTGATCGCGATCCCGGACGCGCGGAGCAGCTCGATGCCGCCCGCCGCCTCGCGATTCGGATCGCGCGCGGCGACGACCACGCGCGCCACGCGCGCGGCGATGAGTGCGTGGGCGCACGGCGGCGTCTTTCCCTGATGCGCGCACGGCTCGAGCGTGACGTACACCGTGGCACCCGCGGCGCGCTCGCCAGCAGCGCGCAACGCCTCGACCTCGGCGTGCGGCGCGCCGAACTTGCTGTGGTAGCCCTCGCCGACCACCACACCGTCGCGTACGACGACGGCGCCGACCATCGGGTTCGGCGCCGTCTGTCCCCATCCCAGTCGCGCCAGCTCGAGCGCGCGGCGCATGAACGAGGCGTCGTCGCGAGCGCTGCTGCCGGTGCTCGAAGCGCCTCCTTCGCTAGAGTCCAATTCGGATGCCGAGCGAGCCGTAGTTCCGCGAGGCGCTCGCGCCTGGCGAGAACGTGTTGAACGTGGTCACGTCGCCACCGCTGACCCGTCCGACCTCCGCAACGAAGTGCGCGAGGAGAAAATTGAACGACAGGTCGGCAAAGTAGTTCGTGCGCTTGGGAGAGATGTGCAGCGGAATGGGCGAGGTCGGCGTAGTACCGTCCACGTTGTACGTCAGCAACGCCCTGCTGTCGTACTGATCCTGACCGACACCCGCTGCGAGACCGACGAAGAGAAACTTCTTGCTGGCGGTCAGGCGCCACTGCTTCGTGCGGATCCTGTAGTCGGTGATGGTGACCTCGTTCCCCGAATTGTCCGCGCCGCTGAGCACTGCCGTCGGAAGATCGCGCACCATGTACGAGACGCCCACTCCGGGGAACAGCACCGATTCCTGAAGGATGCCGACGCGGCCCCCGAAGCCGATCTTCCACTTGTCGCCCTGCGCCCCCACGTGCAGCGAGTGCTGCGTATAGCTCGGCAAGTACGAGACGCTCACCAGCGCATCGACGCCGCCGATGTACGTCAGCCCAACCGGAATGCCCTTGAACAGCCCGATCGCGATGTCCGCGGCGGGAAGTCCCACCCACCTCTGCTTGCTCGGAATGTGCGTGGACACCGGCGGCCCCGACAACACCTGAATCTCATCCACCGACGGAATCGTCGCCTTCATCACGTTGGCGCGCACGCCAACACTGATCTTCCCGAGCCCGCCGAGCGTGCCGCCCTGCCCGAGCGTCGGATTGCCACCCGCCACCCAGGTGCCCAGCTGCATGTTCATGTAGTTGAACAGGTCCGCGACCTTCTGACATGCATCGCCTCCCGCGTGCCCGGCCCCGACAATTCCGGGGTCCGTGCAGTGCGGGTCGATCGTCTGTGCCGGCAGCCCCGCAGCCACGCCGAGCGCGGAGACGATCAACAGCGTGCCATGACGAATTCTCATCGGCCCTCCCTCGAGCGCTACGCGAAGATGACGGCTCCGGTGCCGCGCCGGGTGACACCGAGAACCCACGCGGGCACACCCGCGGCCTCGGCGTGTGCGATCACCGACTCGGCCGCGGACGCATCCGCGAGCACGATCATTCCGACACCCATGTTGAAGGCGCGCAACATCTCCTCACGCGCGACTTCCCCCGCTTTCTCGAGCGCGAGGAATTCCTGCGGAATCGTCCAGCTGCTCGTCTCTACCACCGCATCGACATCCGGCGGCAGCGCACGATTGAGATTCCCGGGAATTCCTCCACCCGTGATGTGCGCCATCGCGTGAACCGTGCCGAGCACGGGTCGGAGCGCCGCGAGATACGAGCGGTGCACGCGGAGCAGCACGTCCGCCACGGTACCCGCTGAACCGGGAAAGGTGTCGTGCGGCCCGCGACGCATCCGTTCAGACACGATTCGCCGCGCCAGCGAGTACCCGTTGGTGTGAAGGCCATTGCTGGCGAGGCCAATGAGCACATCCCCGGCGCGAACGCGGGCGCTGCCGAGCACCGACGCTTCTTCGACGGTGCCGACGATGAAGCCTGCGAGATCGTAGTCCGGCGGAGTGTACACGCCGGGCATTTCGGCGGTCTCGCCGCCCACCAGCGCGCACCCATTCTCGCGGCATCCCGCGGCCACCCCGCGCACGACGCTCTCGACAACGGACGGCACAAGCTCGCCGAACGCGACGTAGTCCAGAAAGAAGAGTGGGGTCGCCCCCTGCACCAGGATGTCGTTCACGCAGTGGTTCACGAGATCGTGGCCGATCGTGTCGTGCACGTTCGCGTCGATGGCGAGCTTGATCTTGGTGCCCACGCCATCCGCGCTCGACACGAGGAGTGGCGCGCGCATTCCTTCGGGCATCCGAACCATGCCCCCGAACCCACCGAACGCCCCGCGAGTTGCCGAGGTGAACGTGGATTCCACCAGCGACTTGATGCGGCTCTTCGCATCGTCGGCCGCCTCGATGTCGACGCCGGCGGCGCGATAGTCGAGCGGCGGCGTCACGGCACGAGCTCCTTCTCGAACGCGACCAGCTCCCGAAACTCCTCGATGCGCGCGGTGAGATCCTCTTCCGCGATCTCGAAGAATCGGTCGACGGAGAACCGTTCGACGGCGAACGAGCCCATGGCGCAGCCGCACACGACCGCGCGGCGCATGTTCCCCTCGCTCAGATCTCGCGAGCGCGCGAGATAGCCGAAGAATCCGCCCGCGAACGAGTCGCCGGCGCCGGTCGGATCGAACACGCTCTCCAGCGGATAGGCGGGCGCGAAGAAGATGCGCTTCGGACTGAACATGAAGGCGCCGTGCTCCCCCTTCTTGATGATGACGTGCCTGGGCCCGTGCGCCATGATCCAGCGCGCCGCCTTCACGAGATTCGTCTCTTCCGTGAGCTGCCGCGCCTCGCCGTCGTTGAGCGTCACCATGTCGACTTCCTTGAGCAGCGCGAGCAGATCGTTGCGCCGGCTCTCGATCCAGAAGTTCATCGTGTCGCAGGCGACGAGCTTCGGCTTGCGCACCTGGCGCAGCACTTCGAGCTGCAGTCGCGGATCGATGTTGCCGAGGAAGACGAACGGCGTGTCGCGAAACTGCTCGGGAATCTTCGGAAGGAAGTGCGAGAACACGCCGAGCCGAGTCTCGAGTGTCTCGGCGGAGTTGAGGTCGTGCCGATAGCGGCCGCGCCAGCGGAATGATTCGCCGTCGGCGTGCTCGAGTCCCGCGAGATCGACGCCCCGCGCCGCGAGTCGCTCGAGCTTCTCGACCGGATAGTCGCTGCCCACGATGCCCACGACCTGCACGGGCGTGAGCAGGCTCGCCGACGCAGCGAAGTAGGTGGCCGATCCTCCGATCACGTTCTCCGCCTTCCCGAACGGAGTCTCCACTGAATCGAGGGCGACGGATCCGACTACGAGCACGGTCATGACGCGGTGGGTAAGAGTCCGGAGAGTTCGAGCGCGAGCGACGTGATCACATGCGCTCGGGGGACGCAATGCCGAGCACCGCGAGCCCGTTGCGCAGGACGATGCGGCTCGCATGCGCCAGGAAGAGCCGTGCGTTCATGATCTCGCTGGGCTGATCGAGCACATGATGCTTGTGATACCATGTGTGCACCAGCTGCGCCGTGTCGTGCAAGTAGCTCGCGACCCGATGGGGCTCGAGTG
>DATGDQ010000529.1:0-2731 GCA_035310785.1 Gemmatimonadaceae bacterium
CGCTGCTCAGTGTGGCAAAGAGGAGACACGCGAGTGCCCCGTGCGTGATGTGAGCGGTTCGGTCGTACACGATCGGTCGCTTCACGGAGTGAGTTGTTGGAATGAGAGTTGCTTTTTCCACATGCAGGATGACGAGCACGACAACGGCGCTCACGTACAATCCCCCAGAGCAGTGCTGATTCGTTCGGACCGTATCCGTCAAATATGGGTGCGACGCGCGCTGAGCGCGCTGTGTGCATGCGCGCTGCTCTGTGTGGGTTGCGGGCTCGATCCGCGGCGGACGCCGGCGGGAAGCGAGAACCAGCAGCCGCACATCGTGCTGCGCACGCCACTGCCTGCGAGTGGAACGGGTGCGCGGATCGAGGCGGCGGCGACGGCTCCCGAAGATGGGCAGTGGACGCGGCCGGCCAAGGACTATGCGGGCTCGCGTTTCAGCGGGCTGAATGAGATCAACACGGGCAACGTCGCGTCGCTGAAGGCGGCCTGGACGTTTCCGATCGGAGTGCTGCGCGGCCAGGAGGCGGCGCCGATCGTGGTCGGCCACACGATGTACGTGGTGACGCCGTATCCCAACCTGCTCTACGCATTCGACCTCTCCAAGCCGGGCGCATCGCTCAAGTGGATGTACAATCCGAAGCCCGTCGCCAGTGCGCAAGGCGAGGCGTGCTGCGATGTGGTGAATCGCGGTCCCTCGTACGCTGACGGCAAGATCATCTACGCGACGCTCGACAACAATGTGGTCGCCGTCGACGCCGAGAGCGGGAAGGAGGTGTGGCGGACGAAGGTGGGCGACATCAACAAGGGCGAGACGATCACGATGGCGCCGCTCATCGTGAAGGATCGAGTGCTGGTGGGGAACAGCGGCGGCGAGATGGGCGTGCGGGGATGGTTGAAGGGGCTCGACCTCAAGAGCGGCGCCGTGAGGTGGACCGCGCTGAGCACGGGACCCGACAGCGGCGTGCTGATCGGACCCTCGTTCAAGCCGTTCTACAAGAAGGATCAGGGCACCGATCTCGGTGTGAAGACATGGCCGGGCACGACATGGCAGATCGGTGGCGGCGGATTCTGGGGATGGATCTCCTACGATCCGTCGCTCGATCTCGTCTACTATGGTACTTCGAATCCGGGACCGTGGAATCCGGAGCAGCGTCCGGGCGACAACAAGTGGACGTCGACGATGTTCGCGCGACGCCCGGAAACGGGCGAGGCGATCTGGGCATACCAGATGAATCCGCACGATCTCCACGATTACGACGGCGTGAACGAAAGCATCCTGCTCGACATTCCCTGGCGCGGATCACGACGGGGAATTCTCGTGCACCCGGATCGCAACGGGTACATGTACGCGCTCGATCGCGCGACGGGTGAGGTGGTGTACGCGAAGCCATACGTGCACATCACGTCGAGCGACAGCGTGAACCTGGCCACGGGCGAGCTGGCGCTCAATCCGACGAAGGAGCCGAGGATGGGCGCGAACGTTCGCGATGTGTGCCCGGCGGCGCCTGGCGGAAAGGACTGGCAGCCATCCTCGTTTTCTCCGCGCACGGGACTCATGTACGTGCCGCACCAGAATCTGTGCATGGACGAGGAGCCGACGGCGGTGAGCTACATCGCCGGCACGCCGTACGTCGGAATGAACGTGCGGATGAAGCCGGGGATCGGCGGCAACAGAGGCTTCCTCACCGCGTGGGATCCGGTGACTGGGCGTCCGGTGTGGCAGATCGCCGAACCGTTCCCCGTGTGGAGTGGCACGCTCACCACCGCAGGCGATGTGGTGTTCTACGGCACCATGGAAGGCTGGTTCAAGGCGGTGGATGCGCGTACCGGTGCGCTCTTGTGGAAGTACAAGACGACGTCCGGGATCATCGGGCAGCCGGTTGCGTATCGCGGACCGGACGGAAAGGAGTACATCGCGGTGCTCTCTGGTGTGGGTGGATGGTCCGGCGCGATCGTCGCGGGCGGGCTCGATCCGCGAGACTCGTCCGCCGCGCTTGGCTTTGTGGGGGCGATGCGCGATCTGCCGAACGTGACGCCGAAGGGAGGCACACTCTATGTGTTCTCGCTTCGCTGACCGCGCGCCACGCGCGCTGGTGGTCATGCTCGGGATGGCGACGCTCGCTGCGTGCGGGCGCGAGCGGCGCACGTTCCACGATTCACCGCCGGCGGCATCGGTGGCGGCGGAGTCGGCCAAGGCCGTGCGCTCGGATAGTGGCGTGTCGCGAGAGGGGCCGTACGGTGAGAACGCGTACGCGCTCAACGAGGGGAAGCGGCTGTTCGCGGCGTTCAACTGCATGGGCTGTCACTCGCATGGCGGCGGTGGCATGGGTCCGCCGCTCATGGATTCGGCGTGGCTCTACGGCTACGAGCCCGCGAACATCTATGCGACGATCGCCAATGGCCGGCCGAACGGGATGCCCTCGTTCAAGAACCGAATCACTCCGCAGCAGATGTGGGAGCTCGTGGCGTACGTACGCTCGATGAGCGGACAGGGCGGGAAGGCCGCGCGAACGAATCGCAGCGACGAGATGGAGGTGCGCGCGGCGGAGTCGCAGACCAAGACGGAGAAGCCGGTGCTGGTCACGCCGCCGCCCACGGTGACACCCCCAGCCGAGGAGCATCCATGAGGATGGCGGCGCGGTCGATCGCGAGAGCGTGTGCGGCACTCGCGTGCGCGGCGTGCTCGCTGCACAACTCGCAGAACGCGCTCGACGCATCGGGGCCGCAATCCGGG
>DATGDQ010000530.1:0-3866 GCA_035310785.1 Gemmatimonadaceae bacterium
CTCGCCGACTACGTCGCGGCCATCCTGCTGCACTTCGGCGCACGCGGTCGGGCCGAGCGCATTTCAGAGTCGGACGATCAGGTGTTCAATACGCTCGCGGAGCTCATGGGAGAAGTGGACACACCGGATGCGCGTCGCAGCTTTCTCGTGCGACAGCATCTGGGAAACTTCGCGCTGTGGTCGAGCGGAATGTTTCCGGACGTGATCGAGCACAAGCGCTGGCGCCGTGGCGGCCCCGATCTCGACTACTTCGAAGAGATGGGGCGGCGCGGATTCACGCTCGCGGCGGAACACCGTCTGGCGCAGGAGCACGGACTCGACGTGCTGTTGCGTGTTGCCGCGAGCCGCTTCGCCGCGCTCCGCTGTGCACTCAATGACGTCAGCGATACCCTCGTGTTCCCCAACGGAAATTCCCCCGAGCGTCTGATGCGCCAGGTGCGCTCGGAAGCTGCCTGGCGGTGGGCGTCCTAGTCCTCCACTCGCCCGTGTCACGCTTGCGCTCGACTGTAACGGCTCCCTATCGTACGCGATGCAACGGCATATAGAAGCAAGCGCGAACAATCGAAACTCACCGGCGGCCGTCGCGCATCCCCGATGCTGAACGATCAGGCATCTCGTGCGCGTGCGCGCATGATGCGTGAAGCGCTGGTGGACGCGAAGGTTGGATTGTCGCAGAGCCGCGCGGCGCGTGACGTGGCGCGCGCGCAGCTCGAGCGGGAACGCACCGAGCTCGCGACGGTACGAAGGCGCGGCCAGCTCGCGGCAGGAATCAACGACAGCGAAACGATGAGGCTTGCCGCCGAGTACGAGCGCAAGCACTCGGAGCGCATCACGGTGCTCGAGACGAAGCTGGCGGCACTCGAGCAGGAAGTGGCACTCGTCGAGCGGGAAACCGCGGAGATGACGGTGCAGCTCAAGCAGCTCACCGGCATGGGCGACGCCGGTGCTCCACCGGCTCCCGATGAGAGCACCCAGGCGGCTGGCGAGAAGAGCGAAGCCGGCGATCTCTCGGAGCTCGATGCACTCCGGCGCTCCGCGGATCGCTCGGCGCGCGACGCCGACGCCGAACGTCGTCTGGCGGATTTGAAGCGCCGGATGGGCAAGTAGCCTCTCCACCAGTGCACGCGGCAGCAACCGGTATCCATCGCGAGATGCGTTTCGCAATCGCGACCATGGCGCGTGCGGTCGTGCTCGGCGCGCTCTGCACGGGCGCAGCGCGCGCGCAAGCCGGTAGTGAAGTGCGGTGCGCTGGGCAGATCATCAGCGACATCCAGGTGCAGACTCGCCCGCCGTATTACCCGCGTCATGGGAAGTGGTGGGAGTCACCGATCGGGATTCTGAGCTCGATCCATACCAACACGAAACCCGATATCGTCCGGCGCTTTCTGATCGTGGCGCCCGGACAGGCATGCGATGATCGTCGGCGCAGCGAGTCCGAGCGACTGCTGCGCGCGCAGCCATTCATCGCCAGTGCATCGGTCAAAGCCTACGATGACGGCAACGGCGGCGTGATCATCGTGGCGCAAACCACGGACGAGCTGACCACCATCATCGATGGCCGCACGTCGGCTACGACTCCGTACCTCGCCGGACTCACGTTGGGCGAGGGAAATTTTCTGGGGGATGCGAAGTACGTGAGCGCTCGCTGGGCGCACGGAGATTTTCGTGACTATTTCGGAGCCAACTACACGGACTACCAGTTCTTCGGTCATCCGTGGCGGCTGGACCTGCAGGGATTGCGCGGCGATGCGGGCATCAGCAATTGGCTCGTGGGTGCGGCACATCCGTTCCTGACGGACGAGCAGCGATTCGCATGGCGTGCCGTGGGGCTTGATCACCAGGACCTCTACTCGTTTCGCCGGTCGAACGATACGTCGGCGAGGATCGACTTTTCGCGCAAGTTCGTCGACGTGGGGGGTGTGGTTCGCCTGGGCCAGCCCGGGAGATTGAGCCTCTTCGGCTTGAGCGTCTCGAGTGAGGACGACACTCCGGCACTGCCGCCGAAACAGACGCCGGGGGTTCCGTACGACACGCTCATGCAGATTCTCGGCCGGCACAAGAACGCGCGTCTCAATCTGCTCTGGGGAATCCGCAGCATCGAGTTCGTTCGCGCAGAGCGCTTCGATGCACTCACCGCCGCGCAGGACGTGCAGGTCGGCTTTCAATTCAGCACGCTGCTCGGCCGCAGTCTTCAGCTGCTCGGCTCCACCGACGATGACATCTTCCTCGCCTCCAATCTCTACGCGGGCGCGGGGGACAAGCACACCTTCGCGTACCTGCAGGCGGCAATGGAGGGGCGAAACAGCTACCACGAGGATCGGTGGGATGGGATCGTGGCCAGTGCGCGCATCACGATGTATCAGCGGCTCATGGGATCGCACACGCTCGTTGGGTCCGTGGACTGGGCCGGCATCTGGCGTCAGCGCGTGCCCGTGCAGCTCCCGCTCGGAGAGCTCGACGGCGGCGTGCGTGGATATCACGCGTCAAACGATGCGGGCAACATCCGATTCGTGACGCATCTCGAAGATCGCTGGTACCTCGGCAAGATCCGGGATCAGGCGGACATCGGGATGGCGGTGTTCGGCGATGCGGGCCGCGTATGGCGAGGCGACGCAGTGCTCGGCTATGGAGTGACGACGCCGCTCAAGTTCGGGGCCGGGCTGGGCGTGCTCGTCGCCGTACCGCCCGGATCGAAGCTGACCTATCGCCTCGACATCGCGCGCGCGTTGTCGCACGATCTGCGCGCGCGCTGGCAATTCCGCGTGAGCTTCGTGAATGCGGACCGTTTTCTCAATCGCGAGCCGCGCGACGTGCGCTCGGGCCGCGAGCTCGTGACGCCTGGCTCCGTCTTTACCTGGCCGTAGCCCGGGCGCTGATCAGGTGCTCACCGTATGCGTGAGACGCTTGAGCAGCGGCACGAAGAAGATCATGAGCACCGATGCGGACAGCGCCATGATCAGGAAGATCGTGTAGAAGCCGTGATTCGTCATCGCCACGTGCTGCAGCATCCCGATCAATCCCCCTGCGGGGGCGGGAGGTGCCTGTCCCGGCGTGGGCGTGAGCTCCGCAATCGTTCCGGCGATCTTGTTCGCCGCGCCGTTCGCCAGGAACCACACGCCCATGAGGAGCGAGGCGAAGCGCACGGGTGCGACCTTGGTGACGTACGAGAGCCCGACGGGCGAGAGACAGAGCTCGCCCCACGTGTGGAAAGTGAATGCGGCAACGAGCCACAGCGGGCTCACGAGCACGCCGTTGTCGGCCCGGGCTCCGCCGATGACCATGAACACGAAACCAAACCCGAGTAGCGCGAGGCCGATCACCATCTTGAGCGCCGTCGACGGCTCGCGGCCGATCTTCGCCAGCTTTACCCAGATCCACGCGAACACCGGCGCGAAGAGCACGATCACCGCGGGATTCACGTTCTGCGACCACGCGGCGGGGATGTGGAAGGACCCCACCTGAAGATTCGTATTGTTCGCCGCGAACAGATTCATCGAGCTTCCCGCCTGCTCGTAGCACGCCCAGAAGACGACGACGAAGAACGCGACGATGAATATCGCGATCACGCGCTTTCGTTCTTCGCCGTGCGAGCCGAGAATGGTGACCGCGAGCGACGCGCCGATGATCGCGGCGACGAAAGCGCCGAGCGCGTCGAAGCCGCCGAACAGCATGCTCACCGCGATTCCGGCCACGGCGCCGACGACGCCGTGCAGCACGACGGTGCGATCGGTGGAGACGATCGGCGTCGCGACATCCGGAAGCGCCTTCGTCGCTCGCACGCCGATCCCCGGGAGGTACCTGTCGCGCAGCGCAACGTACACGATCAGGCCCAGCAACATGCCGACCCCCGCTGCTCCGAAGCCCCA
>DATGDQ010000531.1:0-3913 GCA_035310785.1 Gemmatimonadaceae bacterium
GACTAACACTATCAGTCCGCTGCGTCAGCGTATGCTCGAGGATATGGCTGCGCGCAAGCTCAACCCACACACGCAGCGCAGCCACGTTTACAGTTGCAAGCGGTTCGCCGCCTGGCTCAAACGCTCGCCCGATACGGCAACACCCGACGAGGTGCGCCGATTTCAGCTGTATCTCATTGAGAGCGGTGCGAGCATCTGTAACCGCAATCGGATCATGACCGGGGTGCGGTTCCTGTTTCGCGTCACGCTGCGTCGCCACGATCTGGCGGCCGAGGTCTGGCACATCAAGGAGCCGCAGAAGCTGCCGCCGGTGCTGAGCCCTGAGGAGGTCAAGCGTGTCCTGACTATGGCGCCGCGCCTGAAGGCGCGAGCGATGCTGACACTCGCCTATGGTTGCGGGCTGCGGGCCAGTGAAGTGGTGCGGCTGCGAGCGGGCGACATCGACAGTGAGCAGATGATCATCCGCATCGTGCAGTCGAAGGGCCGCAAGGACCGACACGTGATGCTGCCGGCGGAGGTCCTTGACCTGTTGCGGCAATGGTGGAAGGCGCGCCCGACCGAGGAAGACGCCGGCGTCGCGCCAGAACAACGCTGGCTGTTTCCCGGTCGCAGTGATCATCAGCCTCTGACCACGCGTCAGTTCAGCCGGCTGTTCAAGGAAGCCGCGAAAGCCGCGGGGCTGCGCAAGACGGTCTCTCTGCATTCGCTTCGCCACAGCTTTGCGACCCATCTGCTCGAGCGCGGCACGGACATTCGGGTGATTCAGGCTTTGCTCGGACACGACAAGCTTGAGACCACGGCCCGCTACAGTCGCGTGGCGACCGGAATGATTGCCAAGATCGAAAGCCCCCTGGAAGGCCTGAGCGCGCCGCGCCGCAGGCGTGCGAGACAAAACACCGAAGAGCCGCCGGCGCCGTAGCGCCGCCGGCCATGGCTCAACCAGCTCTGGAGGTCGCGGACATCCTCCGCGATCACGGCCCTGCTTGGCGTGAGGCCAATCGCGGGCACGTCAGCCTCGACCAATTGAAGGTGATGGGTGCGATCGAGCGCTGTCGCACGGCGGCGCTCGGTGGGCATGTCGCGCGCTGCGAGAACGCGGCGTGCGGTCATACGGAGATCGCCTACAACTCCTGCCGCAACCGGCATTGCCCGAAGTGCCAGGGTGCGGCGTCACGCCGTTGGCTGGCTGAACGCGAAGCGGAACTCCTGCCGGTGCCGTACTTTCACGTCGTGTACACGCTGCCAAGCGCGCTGCGTGACATCGCGTACCAGAACAAGCGCATGGTCTACGACCTGCTGATGAAGGCGGCGGCCGAGACGACGCTCAGCATCGCCACCGATCCCAGGCGCCTCGGCGCGCGCATCGGTATCACGGCCGTGCTGCACACATGGGGCTCGGTGCTCACCCATCATCCGCACGTCCATATGATCGTGCCGGGTGGAGGGCTCTCGCTCGATAGCGCGCGATGGGTCGCCTCGCGCTCCAACTTCCTCGTGCATGTCAACGTGCTGGCGCGCTTGTTCCGGGGCAAGATGCTGGCGATGCTCATGCATGCGCACAACGCCGGCCAGTTGACGTTCTTCAACACGCATGCCGGGCTTGCCGACAAGAGGACGTTCAAGCGCTTCATCGCCCCGCTGCGGCGCATCAAGTGGGTGGTCTATTGCAAGGCGCCGTTTGCAGGGCCCGAGCAGGTGCTGCGCTATCTCTCCCGTTACACGCATCGTGTCGCCATCTCGAACCGCCGCCTCGTTGCAGCCGACGACACCGACATCGCCTTCCGCTGGAAGGACTATCGCATCAACGGCCCCGGCCGCTGGAAGACGATGCGGCTTCACCCGCACGAGTTCATCAGGCGCTTCCTGCTGCACGTGCTGCCCAAGGGCTTCCACCGCATCCGCCACTACGGGCTCTTTGCCTCCGCCAACCGCGCCGAGAACATCGCGACGGCCCGTGCACTCCTCAATGTCGCCCCGCCTGCCGTCGACCCGCAAAAGCAGCCGGACGTCACGCCGGATGCGCCACGTGTGCTGCCCTGCTCGTGCCCGCTCTGTGGCGCTCGCATGATCGTCATCGAGGTCTTCGCGCGCGACTGCGAGCCGAGGTGGCGACCGACACCGAGCAGGATCGACTCGTCATGAGCCAGACCTTCTGTGAGCGTTGCGGCTTTCCCGTTCCGATGCGCTGGCTCCACGCCGGCGGCGATCTCGCTCGACCCAATCACATCCATCAGTGCGTCGATCGCCCGTTGATGCGCTCCAAGCGCCCGCCGAAATGCCTTCTGCACTCTCCCGACCTCCGGCACGTGCAGACATGCAGGTGGCGTCGTGCTCGCCTCCCGCCCACCATCGAGCTCGGCACCGACACATAATCCCCATAGCACTCGCTGCCAGCCAGCGCCCAACTGCCCGCGACTTCGTGCCTTGGCGCTTTTTGGACGCCGGTTCGCTGAGCGTGCGGAGGGTCTCGTTATTGCCGGGCCGAGTAGATGAGGATGTTGCCATCCTCATCCCTCACAGATCCGGATGTGCAGGATTCCCGCGTCCGGTTCTTCATGGAAGAGTTTCGCTCGCGAAGGTGTAGCGATGGACGATCCGGGCTGCCGGCAGAGGGTGACGCTTTCGAAGTGCCGTGAACCGGGTCCAGTGGAGCCGGCTCCCGCGATCCCGCCGCGACAACCACTTTTGCCAGATCCTCGCGACCTGATAGGCGTACCAGCTTAGTCGTCGGAAGTTGCCCGATATGCCGTAGTAGGCATAGTGGCCCCGCATCATCGCGATCAGATGGGCTTGCTGGTCAGGGATGGGCTGATGCCGATTGACCCGACACCAAGCCGTCACCGCCGCCAGCGCTCGGGCGTAACGGTTCTTTGCCGTTACTTGCCGCACCACATTCTTTCCCGCTCGCGACTTGCCCCAGATGTGGGTGAAGCCGAGAAAGGTGAACGAGGTACCATCCGTCTCCGGATGGTTAGTCCCATCTGGCCGGTTGCTGCGGAAATCGACGAGACGCGTCTTGTCGGGATGGAGCGATAGCCCATACCGTGCAAAGCGCTTGCCCAAGACGCCAAGGACCCGCTTGGCATCGAGGAATTCCTCGAACGCCATCACGGCATCATCAGCGAACCGGACAAGGGTACATCTCCCCGTGAGACGTGGCCGCACCTCGATCTCGAACCATTCGTCCAGCACGTGGTGCAGGAAAATATTCGAGAGGCAAGGTGAGATCACACCGCCTTGTGGGGAGCCTTCGGTCGCGTGGCGCAGGAGGCCGTCTTCCAGGACTCCTGCTTTCAGCCATTTATCAATCATCCGTCGGATGACACCATCCGTGACTCGCCGGTCAAGAAAGTCTCGGAGTTGTGAGTGTGGAATCGAATCGAAATATTTTACGATGTCGATATCGACCACCCACCGTAGTCCTTGGCTCATGATGGCAGTATGCAGAGACTGTAGTGCCTGATGAGCCGAGCGACCGGGCCGGAAGCCGAATGAGCAGGGAAGGAAGTCCTGTTCATACACCGCTTCCAGCACCATGACGATTGCCCTCTGCGCCACCTTATCTTCGAAGGTCGGGATGCCGAGCGGCCGACGCGAACCATCCGTCTTCGGAATATATGTCCTACGCACTGGCGGTGCTTTGTAGCGACCCGACTTGATGCGATCCAGGAGGTCCAAGAGATTGGCTTCCAGGTTCGTCGCATAGTCGGCCGCCACCACACCGTCGATGCCAGGAGCACCATCCTTGCGGGTGAGCCGGTAGGCTTCTTTCATCCATTCCAAATCGATGACGTGGTGCAGCGAAGACAGCGCCACTCCTCGTTTCGTTCTTGCCAGTTCAGCTATCCGTTGTCGTTTCGTGGACAGGTTTGTGAGACGCAGAGTCCTCTCCCGTGTTTCTCGTCAACGGTTC
>DATGDQ010000532.1:0-5545 GCA_035310785.1 Gemmatimonadaceae bacterium
GCGATCGACGGCGGCGCGCTCCTGGGAACGGGAGTGCGGGGCGATCCGAGAGATCCGTTCTCGACGGGAACGAGCGATCGCGCGCGCGCCTTCGTCGCCCGCTCCGCAACCGATGTGATGGTCGGGACCCACTTCTTCACGTCGCTCGTGGCGCGATACGAAAAGCCGTTCTCCGACAACGTGGTCGTGGCGGTCCATCCGGGGAACAATCCGTTCTCCAGCGACGCGGTCGGCTTCGTAGCACAGCGAAAGCTGGGCAGCTCGTACGAATTGGAGCTGACGCCGCGATATCAGCTGGGACGGTACTTCGCCGTGGGATTCCAATATCGATACCATCATGGCGCGCAGGACGCGTACACCGGAACGACGACCACCACGGTCGGCGATACGCCGGTCACGCTCGACGCATCCACCCTCGACGCAGGCACCGGACTGACCGAGCACCGCCTCGGCTTCGGCGTCGTCTACTCCGCCGTGGACGCGTACACACGCAATCGCTCGCGCATCCCGGTCGAGGTCACGTTCGAGCACTACAACGTCGTCTCGGTGTCGGGAGCTCGGCCGAAAGACTCGCAGACGATGTTCTCGGTGCGCGTGTTTCGCCGGCTGTGGGGGGCTGAGTTCGCGCCTCCTCCGCGGGCGCCGCGCACGCCTGCGCCCGAGCCCTCCGCACCCTAGCGCTTCTTCGAGAGCTTGCGGGAGTGGCGGGCGTCCGAGCGCGGTGGCTCCGCGGCCGCGGCGCTGAGCAGCTCGCGCGCATGCGCGAGGCTCACGTCGCGCTCGGGGTCGCCGCCCAACAGTCGCGCAATCTCCGTCACGCGTGCATCGCCGGCCACCACGCGAGTGTCCGCGGTCGTGATCCCGCCGCGCGCGCCCTTCTCGACCACGATGTGATGGTGTGCGCGCGCCGCGATCTGCGGGAGGTGCGTGATCGCCAGCACCTGATGATGCGTGGCGACCCGTCGCATCGTGTCACCCACCTGCAGCCCAATCGTGCCACCGATCCCTGCATCGACTTCATCGAACACCAGCGTCGGCACGCGATCGAGCCGGGCAAGGATGGTCTTGAGCGCGAGCATCACGCGCGACAGCTCGCCTCCGGACGCAACGCGGGCGAGTGGGCGCGACTCGTGTCCGCGATTGAGCGCGACGCGCAGCTCGATGTCCTCGGCCCCCTGCGGCCCGATCTCCGCCCGCGGCCGCATGCTCACGTCGAGACGGCCGTCGGGCATTCCGAGCTCCGGTAGCAGGGCATCCACCTCGGCGGCGAGTCGTGAGGCCGCGTCGCGGCGGAGCCGCGTGAGCTCGGCGGCGGCCGCAACGAGCGCGTCGTGCGCCGCGTGGCGGCGGAGCTCGAGCTGTCGGAGATCCAGCGCCCCGCCGTCCACGAGCTCGAGCTCCGAACGGGAATTGCGCGCCGTCTCCGCCACCTGTTCGAGCGTGGGGCCATACTTCTTGGTGAGTCGGAAGATCAGATCGCGCCGGCGCTGCACTTCGGCCAGGCGCGTTGGGTCCAGGTCTACGCCGCGGCCGTATTCATCCAGCTCGCGCGCGAGCTCCTGGAGCGAATAGAACGCCCCGTCGTAGAGCTCCTGCAGCCGCGAAAGCGAGGCATCGATGCGTTGAATCGCGGCGAGCTGCCGCTGCATGTGGCCCAGGCTATCGAGCACTGAGCCTTCCTCGCCCTCGAGAATGCCCGCCATTCCGACCGCGAGCGATTTGAGCTCCTCGGCGTGCTCGAGTCGACGAGCTTCCTCTTCGAGTGAGGCGTCTTCGCCGGGTGTGAGCTTGGCCGCGTCGATCTCGGCCACGAGATGACGCAGATAGTCGGCGCGCCGCTCCGCCTCCAGCTTGCGCGCAGCAAGCGACTGCATCTCGCGCGCGACGGCGTGCAGATCCTCGTGTGCGCGTCGAACGCGCTCGGCAACGACCGTGGCCGCGCCGAATGCATCGACGATCGCGCGCTGCGAATCTTCGTCGAGCAGCGTCTGCGCTTCGTGCTGCCCGTGGAGGCTCACGAGTGCGCGGCCGATCTCCGCGAGCGCCGTCGCGGTGGTGGTCGCACTGTTGATCCATCCTCGCGTGCGCCCGCTCGAGACGATCTCCCGGCGCAACACGACCGTCGACGGATCCTCGACATCCACGCCACGCGAGTCGAGCAGGGCGAGCAACCCCGCGTCCTTCGACACATCGAAAATGCCCTCGACCGACGCCTTGTCCGCTCCCGTGCGGATCAGATCGGAGGTGCCGCGCTCACCGAGCAGAAAGCCGAGCGCGCCCACGATGATGGACTTTCCCGCGCCGGTCTCGCCGGTGAGAACGTTGAACCCCTCTGCGAGCGGAAGTGTGAGCGCATCGATGATCGCGAAGTTCCGAATGCGCAGCTCAGTCAGCACCGATCTCCTCGTCGCGTTCGCGGAGTCCTCCCCACCCCAGCTTCCGCCGCATGCGGGAGAAGAAGGTGCCGTCGCGAAAGGTCACCACCAGCACTGGCTTGTCTGCACGCCGCACGGTGAGCGTGTCACCCGGGAAGAACGGCGCGCCCACCTGGCCATCGATCGTCACGAGAAGCTCCTCCGGTCCGGCTTCCACCTGCACCGTCACCTCGGCGTGCGGCGGCAGCACCACCGGGCGGATAGCAAGCGTATGCGGCGAGATCGGGGTGAGGATCAGCGACTCGACGGTCGGCACGACGATCGGCCCGCCGGCCGAGAGACTGTAGCCGGTGGATCCCGTGGGCGAGGAGATGATCACACCGTCCGCGGCGTACGCGCTCATGAGCTCACCGTTCACCGATGCGCGCAATGTGAACACGCGTGCGAAGCCGCCCTTGTGCACGACGACATCGTTGAGGGCCCGCCAGCGTGGCTCCGGATGGCGCGTCGTCCATGCCTCGAGCGTCATCCGCTTCTGCACGAGATAGTCGCCGGCGGCGAGGCGCTCGATCGCGAGCTCCATGTCCTCGCGCGCGCACGCCGTGAGAAAGCCGAGCCGCCCGAGGTTCACACCGAGCACGGGGATCTGTCGCCCTGCGACGAGGCGCGCACCGCGCAGCATCGTGCCGTCTCCGCCGAGCGTGAGCAGTGCATCGATGTGCGCCGGGTCGCTCAGCAGCTCGCCCTTGCTGACTACTGCGTGCAGCTCGGGCTCGAACACGGGTGTGATCTGCAACGGCGGAGCGAGCGAGATGAGCCGCTCGAGAACTACCGGAAGCCCATCGTAGCTCAGATTGCCGATGACACCGAGACGGATCACCCGGCGACCGCTTCGGACTCGAGGAGCGCACGCACGCGACGCGCGATGCCCGCGGCATCGAGTCCGGTGGACGCGAGCTGCGATTTCCGCGGCGCCTGCTCGACATAGCGATCCGGCACTCCATGCACACCCACGCGGACGGCGGGATCGATCTGGCCGATGACGGTGCTCATGTAGGCACCAAAACCGTTCACCATCGTACCCTCCTCGACCACCAGCACGTGCGGATGCTGTCCCACGACCGCGGTGAGCGTCACCTCATCGAATGGCTTGAGGAATCTGCAATTCACGACGGTCGGATCGATTCCATCCACCGACAGCGCCTCGGCAGCCGCGAGCGCGGGCAGCACCATGGTCCCGACAGCGAGAATCGCGATGTCCTGTCCCTGTCGCAGCACCTCCCATGTGCCGAACGGCACGGGAGGAATCTCCGTCGCGCCCGGGGGCACATCCGGAGAGACATCCCGCGGATAACGCAGACACATCGGACCAGCCGAGTAGGCCAGCCCCGTGCGCAGCAGCGCGAGCATCTCCGTGCCGTTCTTCGGCGCGGTCACGACCATTCCCGGCACCGCGAGCATGTACGCGATGTCGTACAGTCCCATGTGCGTCGGCCCATCCTCTCCCACGAGTCCCGCGCGATCCATGCAGAACACGACTGGAAGATGCTGCAGCGCGACATCGTGGATGACGTTGTCGTATGCGCGCTGCAGAAACGTCGAGTAGATGGCGACCACCGGTTTGATGGCGCGTGTCGCGAGTCCCGCAGCAAAGGTGACGGCGTGACCCTCGGCGATTCCAACATCGAAGAAGCGATCCGGAATCGCAGCGGCGAACACGCTGGTTCCCGTTCCCGCCGGCATCGCCGCCGTGATCGCGACGACGGAGGTGTCGAGCGTCGCCAGCTCGGTCAGTCCCTTTCCGAAGACCGCCGTGTACGCCGGATTGGCCGCGGTCGCGGTCTTCTTCTGCTTGCCCGTGGACGGATCGTGCCCGGCCGGCAGCGCATGCCACTTCTCATGGTGCTCACCCGCGGGAAATCCCTTCCCTTTCTTCGTGATCACATGCACGAGGCGCGGCGTGCGCATGCCCTTCACCGCCGTGAAGGTGTCCACGAGGACGTCGATGTCGTGTCCGTCGATCGGGCCGAAGTAGCGGAAGCCCAGCTCCTCGAAGAGCACACCCGGGGTGAGAAAGGTCTTCACACTCTCCTCCCAGCGACGCACCACCTGACCAAGCACGGACAACGGGCCTGGAAGCTCATCGACGATGCTTCCGATCTTGCTGCGCAGACGGTTGTAGATCGGATTGCGCTGGATCTGCCCGAGATACTTCGAGATTGCGCCGACGTTGGGCGCGATCGACATCTCGTTGTCGTTCAGCACGACGATGATGTCGCGGTCCGATGCACCCGCATTGTTGAGCCCTTCGTACGACAGCCCGGACGTGAGCGCGCCATCGCCGACGACCGCGAGCACGCGAAAGTCTTCGTGCTTGAGATCGCGCGCGGTGGCGACGCCGAGCGCGGCCGAGATGGCCGTGGCGGCGTGTCCCGCTCCGAATACGTCGTACTCGCTCTCGTCGCGCTTGAGAAAGCCGGAGATCCCCCCCTCCTGTCGCAGCGTCTCGAATCGATCGCGCCTGCCCGTCAGGAGCTTGTGCGGATAGGCCTGGTGCCCGACATCCCACACGAGCTGATCGCGCGGTGTGTCGAACACGTGGTGGAGCGCAACCGTGAGCTCGACCACCCCAAGGCCGGCGCCAATGTGTCCACCGGTGCGCGAGCAGATATCGATGAGCGTCGCGCGCACCTCGTCGCTGACACTGCGCAACTGGTCGCGCGTCAGCGATTTCAGATCGGCGGGGAGATTCACAGGAGGTAGCGACATCGGCTCTTGGTCAAGGAATGAAATACCCGCAGCGCACGCCCGTGCGGCAGCGAGTGTTCAACTCGTGCGCGCAATGGCGTATCTCGCCAACTTCTCCAGCGTCGTCGTTCTCAGTCCCGCTCGTTCGAGTGCGGCACAGGCATCACTCACCAACGTGCTCGCGCGCTCGATCGCGCGATCCACGCCAAGCAGCATGGGATACGTGCTCTTGCGCAGCTCCACATCGCGCCCGGCGGTCTTTCCGAGGGCCGCGGTCGTCGATGTCGCATCGAGCACGTCATCCGTGATCTGAAATGCCAACCCGATCGCGTTTCCGTACGCCGTGAGCGCGTCGAGAACGATCGTGCTCGCGCCAGCCGCAATTCCGCCGATACGCGCTGACGCACTGATCAGCGCGCCGG
>DATGDQ010000533.1:0-5629 GCA_035310785.1 Gemmatimonadaceae bacterium
CCTGCCCCGTACTGGTAGGCGAGTACGGCGACCTGACGCGACAGGTGCAGCAGGTCCGCAACGGGAGCGAACACTGGCAGGGTCAGCACCGCCTGCCCGCTCACGCTCGGAACGGGCACGTGGATGGCCGCGTGCGCGCCCATCATCCCGAGCGCCGCAACTGCCGTGGGCAATCCGGAGAGCGCCGACGCCAACCGGTTCACCACCGTATCGATGATGAATCCCTGCTCCATCACGGCCGAAATGGATCGGGCAAAGCCGATCAGGAGGGCCGCATACGCCATCGACTGGAACCCCTCGACGAACGCCTCCGCCGTTCCGGTCACGCCAAGGCCGCCCACGATTCCGACGGCGATGCCCATCAGGAAGAAGAGCGCCGCCTCCTGGTCGAAGTCCCAATGCAGCTTCGCGACGCCCCACACGAAGATCGCGAACGTCAGCAGGACCACCGCAAGCACCGCCTTGCCTCGAGGCCCGAACGGTCGCGCGTCGTCGCCCGGCCCGACGCGCACCGCGGTGAGTCGCACTCGGCGCGCATGCCGCATGGTTCCGGCGATCCACAGCAGCAGGGCGAGGGCGAGGAAGATCGTGCGAAACGTGGCTCCCGAGAACTGTGGAATTCCAGCGACTTTCTGACCGATCAGCACCTGAAACGGGTTGATCGGACTGAACGCCGATCCGATGGCGGCCGAGCCCACGCTCATCTCGGCGACGGTGAGGGCGTCGAAGCCGAGTCGCTGGCTGAGGAGGAGCAGCGCGGGGACCATGGCGATGATCTCCTCCTGCATGTTCTCGAATGCGCCACCGGCCGCGAACGCGAGGCACACGATCGGGACCGCGACGATTCCGCCCTCACCGAGCTGGCGCACGAGCGAGTCGATGCCATCGCGGAGTGCGCCCGTCTTGTCGACGACGCCGAAGGCGCCGCCCACGAGAAAGACGAAGGCGATGACCGATGCGGCGTTGATGATGCCGTCCGGGATCGCGACGACCGTTTCGAACGGTGTGACCGGATGCGGGTCGACGCGGTGATACGATCCGGCCACCGCGACCCTTCGCCCGGTGGCGGGATCGTCCCGTGTGTCGAACTTCCCGGCGGGAAGCACGTGTGTGAGCGCGGCCGCGATGATCGTGCAGCCCACGAGGAGCGTCAGCGGATGCGGAAGTTTCACTTTGCGGACGTCACCATTCCGGCGGCTTGGAGCGCTCGCAGATACTCGGTGACCAGATCGAGGCTCACCGGCCCGAACTCGGCGCTCACCACGTCGCGGATGTCCCGGGCGCTGCGCTTGCCGTTCACGAAGTTGAGCACCTCGTACGCGTAGTCCGCTCCGGTGCCGCGCACCCCCGTGTAGGAGAGCAGCCTTGGCGACGGGGCGCCATGCAGATGATCGATCAGGTAGTCGTAGCCGAACACGATCGTCGGTCCCGACACCGCCGCGTTACGCGCGAACACGGGCGACTGATCGGTCGGCCGCACCGGCTCCGGTGTCGACGCGCCTACGGTCTCACCGAGTCTGCCGTAGAATACATCCGCGGCCTTTCGCACGTCGGCCGGAATTGTCGCGAATCCCGCTATCGACTCGAACGCCGCGCGCTCCCCTGCGAGATATTCGCGCGTATAGATGCGCGCCTCCTCGGGAGAGAGCCGCGCGCGGCGCTGAAGCATCTGCGCCGAGCGGCGCAGTGCACCGCTGTGCATCGTGGCCCACAATGCCGGCACGTCATCCGGCTTCATGTTGGCGAGAAAGAGCGCGCTCGCCGCACCGATGAAGGCGGCGCGCTGCAGCTTGGTCGCGTCGATGTTCGCCGGCACATCCTGATTCGTGTGGATGTAGATGTCCGGCCAGTCATCCAAGTAGATCGACGGAATGCGATAGGAGCCCTCGGTGTACAGCTCGTTGTCGCTCCCCATGCTGAATTCGCCGAGCTCCGCCTGCAGCGGCTCCTTGCCGCCCTCGCCCGATACGAGCGGATACTTCCCGCCATTGCCGGCGGCGAACGCCTCCGATTCCTCGTTGACGAACGCGCCGAACGCATGCCCCACGTCGTTCACGAACGTCGAAAGGCTGAGCGGGCTCCCGTTGACGTGGAAGACGGCCTTGGTCATCTGCGCGCCACCGACCATGTCCATGTGCACGACGGCCTTGAAGTGCGAGCGCAATTCAGGCTCCGCGTTGAACAGGGCCATCGTGCACTCCACTTCGCACGGCCATACGAATCGGATGCTGCGCGAGGGCCGGGAGATTCGTCCATCCGCGATCAGCTTCGAGAGCGTGCGGCCGACCTCGAGAATCGTCGCGCAGCCGCTCGCGTTGTCGTTCGCTCCGGGACGCTGGTGATCGAGGTGACAGCTCAACACGATCTCTTCGGCGCGACGGTCGGTGCCTGGGATGAGCGCCGTGACCGGATTGTAGCTCGAGGGGTGCCGGGACGCGCGCACCACGGCGTGCATGGTGATGCGCTCGCCGGTCGCGAGGCGGCTGCGAAGCGCGCGCGCCTGCTTTTGCGAGAGCATGAAGGCAAAGGTGCGACGTGCCTCGAAGGCGTCGAGATGGCCCCAGCGAATCAGATTGCCGTCGTCCTTCCACCACGCCGTCACCTGATTGGGCATGTCGCTCAGCATTCCCCGGGCGCCGAACTTGTCGATCGCGAGCGCCGCGGCGTCGGTGAGCGGTCCGGACATCAGAACGAGCTTGCCGCGAACATTCTTCCCGGCGTAGTCGCGCTCCGATCCGCCGTCGCCCACGTCCACGAGCTCCGCCGTCACGTCACCGCTGTCGCTGTCTTCCGCGAGAATCACCGGCTCGTCCTCGAAGCTGGCGATGCGCGCGATCCGCGTCGTACGACCGCTATCCCCGCGTACCTCCCACAGCTCGGCGAATTCGGGATCCCATCCCGGCCTCGACTTCTGTGTGCCGTACATCGTATGGCCGTCGGCCGGGATCTCGTGCACCTTCACATCGCTCAGCCCGTACGAGCGTGCCTGCGCGGCCACGAACTCGGCGGCCGTGCGGAAATCCTTCGAGCCGCGCATCCGGTGCAGCCGCGTGATGTACTCGAGATTGCGCTTGGCCGCCGAGCCCGAGAGCTCGTTCGCGAGCGCCTCCCCAACGGGTTCGGGAATGAGAGGCACCGTGGCGGTGCTCTTCACGCCGAACGAGAGCGGGGCGACCACTTGCCCCTGCAGCGCGATGGGCGCCACGTAGGCAGCCGTCAGGAGCAGCAACGCACGAGCGCGCACGGCGCTCATCGAGCCGCCGCCACGACGCCCGCCGACTCGAGCGCTCGGAGATATTCCGAGACGAGCCCCTGATCCACCGGGCCGTACTCCGCGCTCACCGCATCGTGGATGTCGCGTGCCGTTCGCTTGCCGTCCACGAAGTTGAGCACCTCGTACGCGTACTCGTCGCCATTGCCGCGGAGTCCCCTGTAGTCGAGCAGCCTGGGAGGCGCGTGCCCCTTGGTGTGATCGGCGAGATAGTCGTAGCCGAACACCACCATCGGGCCCGTGACCGCGGCGTTGCGCGTGAAGACCACGGCACCCTCACCGGTTGGGGCCGCGGCCACCTCCGGAACGCCGGTGACGGACTCGAGGCGCTGAAAGAATGCGGTCGCCGCGCGGCGCACGCTGTCCGGAATCGCGGCGAACGTCGCGATCGATTCGAAGGCCTCGTGCCGCTGCGAGAGAAACGCTCGCGTGAGGGCAGCGCCATCTGCCGGCGAGAGTGTGGCTCGCCGGTCGAGCATCGTCGCCGTCTGCCGAAGCGTCGCCGACTCCATGGCGGCCCACAGCGCCGGCACATCCGATGATTTCAGGTTCGCGAGATACAGTGCGCTCGCCGCACCGATGAACGCCGCGCGCTGCAGCTTCGTAGGATCGATGTTCCCCGGAATGTCGAAGTTGGTGTGGATGTAACGATCGGGCCAATCGTTCATGTAGATGCCCGGAATCTTCCACGATGCTTCCTCGTACAGCTCGTGGTCGCTCCCCATGGAGAAGTCGGCGAGATCGCCGAGCAGCGGCTCCTTGCCACCCTCGCCCGACACCATCGGGTACCTGCCGCCCGTTCCCTCGGCGTACATCTGCGACTCGGAATTGAGGAACGTGCCGAATCGCTGTCCGACATCATAGACGAACGATGGAAGGCTCGCGGGCCCGCGAGTGACGTGGAAGATCGCCTTCGTCGCCGGGCCGCCGCCCACCATGTCCATGTGAATGACGGCCTTGAAGCGGGCGCGCATCGCCGGCTGCGCGTGAAAGAGCGCGAGCGTGCACTCGACCTCGCACGGCCAGACGAAGCGAATGCTGCGCGACGGGCGCGCGATCCTGCCGTCGGCGACGAGCCTCGAGATCGTGCGCGCGACTTCGAGAATCGCCGCGCATCCGCTCGCGTTGTCGTTCGCTCCGGGACGCTGGTGATCGAGGTGACAGCTCAGCACGATCTCTTCGGCACGACGGTCCGTGCCGGGAATGAGCGCGGTGACGGGATTGTAGCTCGCGGGGTGACGCGATGCGCGCACGATCGCGTGCAGCGTGAGGTGCTCGCCCGCGGCGAGACGCTCCTGGAACGCGCGGTACTGCTTGAGCGAGACCATGAAGGCGAAGGTGTGGACGGCCTCGAACGAGTCGAGATGGCCCCAGCGAATCGCGTTCACGTCTTCGCGCGACCACGCGTTCGGCTGGTTCTGCGCCGCGCTCACGAGTCCCTTCGCTCCGAACTTTTCGACTGCGAGCGGCACGACGCTGCCCGGCGCCTCGGAGGTGAGCACGAGCTTGCCACGCACGCTCTTGCCGGCGTAGTCCTTCTCCGACGTTCCCGCGCCGACGTCGACCAGCTCGGTCGTCACATCCGCGCTGTCACTGTCCTCGGCGAGGATGACGGGCGTGTCCTCGAAGCTGGCGATGCGGGCGACCGGTGCCACGCGGCCGGACTCGGCTCGCATCTCCCACAGCTCGGCGAACTCCGGATCCCACGCGAGGCGAGCCTTCTGCGTGCCGTACATCGTGTGCCCATCCGCCGGGATCTCGTGCACCGTCACCTCCTCCAGCCCATAGAGCTTCGCCTGCGCCGCCACGAAATCGGCGGCCGAGCGAAACCCCTTCGAGGCCCGCATGCGATGCTGGCGCGTGATGAACTCGAGGTTGCGCTTGGCCGAGGCGCCGGAGAGCTCGCCCGCGAGCGCGGCAACGGTCGGCTCGGGAATGAGTGGAACCGTGGACGCACGCGTCTGCGCGATGGCAGTCACGGGCACAGTGAGCACGAAGAGAGCGGCGAACGGAAGGCGAAGGCGCATGAGGAGGGAGCGAGGGGGGAGGCGTGCGGGAGGAGCAGAGCGAGTCTGCCCCCGCGTATCCGCCGCTGTCAAGACGAGCTGTGCGGCCGAGTGCCGCGCGTCGACGGCGTGGCGCGGATTCCGTCTAAACCATCCGCCCGTTCTGCGCATCCAAATGGTGTGAGCACGAGAGCACGGATCGCCGCCACCACCTCGACACGCGGGCAGGACGTGATGCACAGGAATCTTTGCGATGCGGGCTCGCGCAACTTGGGGCGTGGCGGTTGGGGACTCGACGTGCTGGCTGCGGTGCTGCTGTCGTTCGGTGTGGGCGCGGCGACGGCGGCGTTCA
>DATGDQ010000534.1:0-3696 GCA_035310785.1 Gemmatimonadaceae bacterium
GTCGCGCGGCTGTTCTGCTCATCACCTCGAACCAGGGACTCGCCGGCGCCTTCAACGCGAATCTGATTCGCGAGGCGCGCGGGCTGCTCGCGCGTCTTGCCGCCGCGGGAGTCGAGACCGATCTGCACATCGTCGGCCGCAAGGGGCTCGGCTTCTTCCGCTACATCGGCGCGAAGATCGCGAGCTCGCGCACCGACATCGGCGACAAGCCCAACGCCGCGCACGGATCGCAGCTCGTCGATGCGCTCATGACCGACTTCGTCGAGCGCCGTCTCGATGCGGTGTACGTGGTCTACGCGAAGTACAACTCGCCGCTGTCCACTCCGCCCGTGGCCGAGCGCGTACTGCCCGTCACGCCGCCCGCTCGCAAGGGGCCGGCGCGCGACTATCTGCTGTTTCCGAACGCCCAGGATATTCTCGGCGTGCTGCTTCCGCTCTACGTGCGCAATGCGATCTATCGCGCGCTCGTGGAGACCGTGGCCGGCGAGCAGGGGGCACGGCGCACCGCGATGAAGGCCGCCACGGACAACGCCGGTGAGATCCTCAACGTTCTCCGTCGCACCTACAACCGCGCGCGACAGGCGCAGATCACGCAGGAAATCGCCGAGATCGTGGGCGGCGCGGAAGCGCTCAGCGGATGATCGCGGCATATGCATCGCCGGAGCGCGCGCTTCGGTCTGACCTTCAGGAAATCACTCATGGCTGAACACAATATCGGAAGGGTCGTGCAGGTCATCGGGCCGGTGCTCGATGTCGAGTTCGAGTCCGAGAACCTGCCGGAGATCTTCAACGAGATCACGATCGACCAGCTCGCCGAGGGCGGTACGCAGGTGAAGCTCGCTGCCGAAGTGCAGCAGCACATCGGCCGCAATCAGGTGCGCGCGGTCGCGATGTCGACCACCGACGGCGTCGAGCGCGGCATGCGCGTGACGGACACGGGTTCGCCGATCACCGTGCCCGTGGGCGAGCCTGCGCTGGGCCGCATCCTCAACGTGCTCGGCGATCCCGTCGACAATGGCCCGCCGATTCCGAAGGACACGCTGCGCTGGCCGATTCACCGCGCGAGCCCCGTGTTCATCGATCTCGAGCCGAAGACGGAGATCTTCGAGACGGGGATCAAGGTCATCGACCTCATCGCACCGTTCGTGAAGGGCGGAAAGATCGGTCTGTTCGGCGGCGCGGGCGTCGGCAAGACGGTGATCATTCAGGAACTGATCAACAACGTGCAGAAGGGGCACGGCGGGCGATCGGTTTTCTGCGGTGTGGGCGAGCGCACGCGCGAAGGAAACGATCTCTATCTCGAGTTCAAGGAAGCCGAGATTCTCGATTCCGTCGCCCTAGTGTACGGCCAGATGAACGAGCCGCCGGGCGCGCGCCTGCGCGTCGGCCTGTCCGGGCTCACGATCGCCGAGTACTTCCGCGACGTCGAGAATCAGGACGTGCTCCTCTTCATCGACAACATCTTCCGTTTCACGCAGGCCGGGTCCGAAGTCTCCGCCCTCCTCGGCCGCATGCCGAGCGCCGTCGGATATCAGCCGACGCTCGCGACGGAGATGGGCGATCTGCAGGAGCGCATCACGTCGACGAAGAACGGCTCGATCACGTCGGTGCAGGCGATCTACGTGCCGGCCGACGACATCACCGACCCCGCGCCCGCCGCGGCCTTCGCGCATCTCGATGCGACGGTCGTGCTCAATCGCGCGCTCACGGAGATCGGTATCTACCCGGCCGTCGATCCGCTCAACTCGGGCTCGCGCATTCTCGCGGCGCAGTACGTCGGCGAACGTCACTACAATGCCGCGTCGGGCGTGCAGCGCATTCTGCAGCGCTACAAGGAGCTGCAGGACATCATCGCGATCCTCGGCATGGACGAGCTGGGGGAAGACGACAAGCGCATCGTCGGGCGTGCGCGTCGTGTGCAGCGCTTCCTCTCGCAGCCGTTCGCGGTGGCGCAGCAGTTCACGGGCATCGAGGGCAAGTACGTGAAGCTCGAAGACACCGTGGAGTCGTTCGAGCGTGTGGTCGCGGGCGAGTTCGATGAGCTGCCGGAGCAGGCGTTCTACATGGTTGGCTCGATCGACGAAGCCGTCGAGAAGGCCAAGACGCTCAAGAGCTGAGCACCGTGCTGAAAGTCTCGGTGATCTCGCCGGAGAGAGTGCTGTACGAAGGGGACGCGAGCTCCGTAGTCGCGCCCGCCTTCGACGGCGAGCTTGGCATTCTGAGCGGCCACGCGCCGATGATCACCGCGCTCGGCACGGGAACGCTGCGCGTGGACGGTGGTGCGGGCAATCAGCGATTCTCGGTGGCGGGCGGATTCCTGCAGGTGGTGGATGATCAAGTGCGTGTGGTGACGGAACAGGCAACCTCGCTCTAGTCGCGCACGCACATTGCATTGAGAGCGCGCGGGCCGGGTGTGTTGGGCCCGCGTTTTTTTTGGAGGTCTCTCGTGTCTATCAAGCGCTCGTTCGTCGTCGTCGCAGCACTCTTCGCGTCATCGCTCGTGCACGTCGCGATTGCTCGCGCACAGATGCTTGGCGCGCCGGTCCTGCAGAACGCGTTCGCGAATGGCGGCTTCACCCTCGGCGCGGATTTCGGCTCAGGAAACGATCTCACATCCTATGGCGCCGCCGTGTCGTGGGCGCCGTTGACGGCGAAGTATCAGGTGTCCGGCGGGATCGCGTATCTCGATCCCAAGTTCGGAAAGGGCACCGCAACCTACGGCGCGCGGCTGATGGTGCCGGTGCTCGATCGCACGCTGCCCTACGGAGTGGCGCCGTTCGTGGGAATGGGCGGTGCGACACGCAGCGGCGTTACGGACTGGCAGATTCCGCTCGGCATCTCTGCCGGGTATCGTCGGGCCTTCGGCAGCAGCGGGCGTGCCGTTTCAGCGTATGTTTCGCCATTCTACAGTTGGGCCCGCGTTCGAGAGAGTGGTCAGACCAACACACACGGGCTCTTTCGCGTATCGGTTGGCGTGGATGCGGCGGTGTTGCCGCAGGTCGGCGTGAGTGTAGGGTATGAGACGGGAGCCAAGGCGGGCGCGGGGCAGGCCGGAGCGACCGGAGGAATCTTCGGGCTCGGGGTTTCGTATGCGCTGCACCGTCCGAGTCCCAGCGATGCCGAAGAGGCGCCGAGAAGACGAAGTCCGAGGGACGAGACACCGGATGCAACACGGAATTCGACTCCTGCGGGCACGCCGGATTCGAATCCGACACCTTAGCTGTTCTCACTAACAGAATTCGAGGAAGATCAATGCATACACGCTCGTTGCTCGCGAAGGCCGTTGTTGCATGTGCTGCGCTGGCTCTTGGTGCGCGCACCGCGTCGGCGCAGGCCTGGCACTATCCGACGCTGCAGACGCCGGAGATCTCGACGCGCGACTTCACGTTTCTCGTCGCAGGCGGTGGGGACTACGGCACGAGTGCAGTCGCCCAGTGGCGCGAGGGCTTTGCATCCGACTTCATGGCCAATTTCGACATCGGCGTCGCAACACCGACCGACAACACGAAGTTTCTGGCGGGGGCGGGACTCGGGTATTCGCTGCTGCGCGCGACGCAGGAAACGCCGATCGATCTGCTCCTCACCGGTGGGCTCTATGGGGCGTTCGGCACTCAGAGCTTCATCCGCATTCCCGTCGGCGTCGTGGCGGGACATCGCTTTCCGCTCGCCGGCGCTCTAACGCTGACTCCGTTCGTG
>DATGDQ010000535.1:0-5158 GCA_035310785.1 Gemmatimonadaceae bacterium
CACTCCGCTTCGGCTCTCTCGATTCGCCACGCGTCCGCCACCTCTTCGGCGGCGTAGTCAAGGGAATCGGCGACTACGGCAATTGTGTCGGCATTCCGACCGTTGGCGGCGAGATCGTGTTCGACCCGGCCTACGAGGGGAATCCGCTCGTGAACGCGATGTGCGTGGGCTTGCTCCGCGAGACGGATCTGATACGTGCGGCGGCCGAGGGAGTGGGCAACGCGATCATGGCGGTGGGCGCGCGCACCGGGCGTGACGGCATCCATGGCGCATCCTTCGCGTCGGAGGATCTCTCCGAGGCGAGCGAGGCGAAGCGGCCCATGGTGCAGGTGGGCGATCCGTTCACCGAAAAGCTGTTGCTGGAGGCGAGCCTGGAGCTCATCGCGAGCGGACACATCGTCGCGATTCAGGACATGGGCGCCGCGGGACTCACGTCGTCGTCGGCCGAGATGGCGGCGCGCGGTGACGTGGGCGTGAGCATCGATACCTCCAGGGTGCCGGTGCGCGAGGAGGGAATGTCGCCGTACGAGATTCTCCTCAGCGAATCGCAGGAGCGCATGCTCGTCGTCGCCCGCAAGGGGCACGAGGCGCAGGTGCGCGCGATCCTCGAGAAGTGGGATCTGAGCGCCGCCGTCATCGGCGAGGTGATCGCGGAGCCGGTGTATCGCGTGACCGAAGGGGATCGCCTCGTCGCGGAGTTCCCCGGCTCACGACTCGTGAGCGAGTGCCCGATGTACAATCCCCCCGCTCGGGAAGATCCCGCCGTGGCGAAGTTGCGTGCACGCGACGTCCACGCGATCGCAGAGCTCCCGGAAGAGAAGAACCCGATGTGGACGCTCGAGCGGCTTCTCTCGTCGCCGACGATCGCGAGCAAGCGGTGGGCCTATCGCCAGTACGATTCCACGGTGCGCACAGGCACGGTGTTGCGACCCGGTGATGGCGACGCTGCCGTGATCCGACTGCGCCATACCGACCGTGCGATCGCCCTCAAGACCGATTGCAACGGACGATATGTCTCCCTCGATCCTCGCATCGGAACCCAGCTCGCGGTGGCGGAAGCAGCGCGCAATGTGGCGTGCACCGGCGCGCGGCCGATGGCGATCACGAATTGCCTGAACTTCGGCAATCCCAAGCGCCCCGAGGTCTACTTTCAGTTCACGCAGGCCGTACGCGGCATGGGCGAGGCGTGTGTCGCCCTCGGTACGCCCGTCACCGGCGGCAACGTCTCCTTCTACAACGAGAGTCCGACCGGCGCCGTGCATCCCACGCCGGTCGTCGGTATGGTTGGCCTCATCGAGTCCATCGCCCACGTGACGCGCTCGGGCTTCACGACCGAGGGTGATGATGTCGTGCTCCTGGGCGAGAACACGAACGAGCTGGGCGGCAGCGAATATCTCGCACGAGTGCACGGCATCGTGGCGGGAGCTCCGCCCAAGTGTGATCTGGAACGCGAGAAGGCCACCATCGACGCGCTGCTCGACGCCATCCGGGCGGGCGCCGTTCGCTCCGCGCACGACTGCAGCGACGGAGGGCTCGCCGTGGCGGTCGCGGAGTGCTGTATCGCGGACCGGGACGGAACGATCGGCGCCGAAATCGAGTTGAGTGAGTGGAGCGCTCTTCCTCTTCGTGCGCTTCTGTTCGGCGAGGCGCAGGCCCGCATCGTTCTGAGCACTGCGGATTCGCCCACCGTATTGAAGTTGGCGCGAAAGCATGGAGTTCCGGCCCGCGTGGTCGGCAAGGTTCGCCCACGCGAGGACGGACTCGTGATTCACATCGGCGATCGTGTCGTGAGCGCACCGCTCGACGTCCTGGCGCACGCGTATCACGATGCGATACCGGACATCATGAACGCGTCGGTCGCCGAAGTCGCGGTACTCGAGCAACATCCTCAACCATCTGGCGCCTAGAACATGTGTGGAATATTCGGCGTGCGCGGCGTGCAGGATGCCGGCTCGCTCGTGCATCTTGGTCTGTATTCGTTGCAGCACCGCGGGCAGGAGTCGGCGGGAATCGTGGCCGTCGATGATGACGGGCAGGCGCGAGCCGTGCGCAGCATGGGACTCGTCTCGGAGGGACTGGGCGCGCCGGAAACCGCGATGTTGAGAGGTGCGCTCGCGATCGGGCACACTCGCTACAGCACCGCGGGCTCGTCGACCATCGAGAACGCGCAGCCGATCCTCGCGCGCTTCCGCGACGGCAACATATCGCTCGCCCACAACGGCAACATCGTCAACGCCACCGAGCTGCGACGCGAGCTCGAGGATCAGGGGGCGATCTTCTCCGGCTCCATGGATTCCGAGATCCTCGTGCACCGGATCGCTCGGTCGCGGTGCGAGCGACCGGAGGACAAGCTGGCCGAGGCGTTGCGCGGCGTCGAGGGCGCGTATTGCCTCGCGGTGACAATCGGCGACACGCTGCTCGCGGCTCGCGACCCGCACGGATGGCGACCCCTCTCCCTCGGCTCGCTCGGCGATGGCTATGTCTTCGCATCCGAGACGTGCGCGCTGGATATCGTCGGCGCGACGCACCTGCGCGACGTCGAGCCCGGCGAGATCGTGATCATCGATGCGGACGGCATTCGCTCGGCGCGCATTCCCGAGCGCGCGGAGCTCCGGCGATGCGTGTTCGAGTACGTCTACTTCGCGCGACCGGACAGCCGCATCTTCGATGGCGGTTCCGTCGATCACGCACGCCGTGAGCTCGGTCGACAGCTCGGACGCGAGTGCCCGGCTCCGAGCGCGGACCTCGTGTTCGGCGTTCCGGACTCCGCGAATGCCGCCGCGCTGGGCTACGCCGAGGAAACGGGGCTGCCGCTGGAATTTGCGCTGATTCGGAATCACTATGTGGGACGCACGTTCATTCAGCCGAGCCAGGCTGGGCGCGTGCAGAAGGTGAAGGTGAAGTACAATCCGGTGCGAGAGGTGCTCGAGGGCAAGAGCGTCGTCATGGTCGACGACTCCATCGTGCGCGGGACGACGACGCGCGGGCTCGTCGCACTCGTGCGACAGGCGGGCGCGCGTGAGGTGCACATGCGCATCTCGTCCCCGCCGGTCACCGGCCCGTGCTACTATGGGATCGACACCCCATCGCGCGAGGAGCTGATTGGCGCCAACATGACCATCCCGCAGATAGCGGATCACATCGGTGTCGATTCGCTTGGCTATCTCTCCCGCGAGGGTATGTTGCAATCCGTTCCGGGCGGCCCGCACGGCTTTTGCCATGCGTGCTTCTCCGGGGACTATCCCACGCCGCCGCCGACGGATCCGGACAAGCTCCGATTCGGCTGCGGATGCTGATACGCGGCGACGACACCTGACACGAGGCTCGAACCAGACGCGTGCTCGTATACTTTTTTGGCAGCGGTACCGCGGACGGCACGCGGGAGATGAAGAAGGTGCTGGGCGGCAAGGGCGCGAATCTCGCCGAGATGACAAATCTCGGGGTCCCCGTGCCTCCCGGCTTCACGATCGCCTGCTCGGCGTGCCTGGACTACCTGCGCGGCGGGGGGACCAGCGCTGAGCTCCAGGCCGAGATCGAGAAAAACCTTGCACGACTCGAGCAGGTGTCGGGGCGCGGATTCGGCGATGCGAAGAACCCGCTTCTCGTCTCCGTGCGCTCCGGGGCCCCCGTGTCGATGCCCGGGATGATGGAGACGATTCTCAATCTCGGCCTCAACGATCGCACAGTGATCGGCCTGGCGCAGCAGAGCGGCAATGCCCGCTTCGCCTACGACTCGTACCGTCGTTTTCTTCAGATGTACGGCGACGTCGTGCTCAACGTGCCGATGAGCGACTTCGAGCACCTGCTCAAGTCGAAGCGACTCACCACTTCTGCGGAAACCGACGCGGATCTGTCGGAAGACGCCCTTCGAAATCTCGTCGAGGAGTACAAGGCACTCGTGCGAAACCGCACCGGCGCCGATTTTCCGATGGAGCCGCGGGAGCAGCTTCAGGGAGCAATCGAAGCGGTCTGGCGCTCGTGGACACTCAAGAAGGCGGTCGACTACCGCCGCCAGAACAACATCCCCGACACGCTCGGTACCGCGGTGAACATCGTGTCGATGGTGTTCGGTAATCTCGGCAACGATTCCGGAACCGGCGTCGCGTTCACGCGCAATCCGTCCACGGGCGAGAAGCACTTCTACGGCGAGTTCCTCGTCAATGCGCAGGGCGAGGACGTGGTTGCCGGTATCCGCACGCCTCTCCCGATCGATGAGATGGAGACGAAGCTCCCGGGCGCGTACGCCGAGCTCCTCGAGACGCAGAACCGTCTCGAGCAGCATTACCGAGACATGCAGGACATCGAATTCACCGTGGAGCGCGGCACGCTCTACCTGCTCCAGACGCGCACGGGCAAGCGCACCGCGGCGGCGGCGATTCGCATCGCGGACGAGATGGTGGCCGAGGGGCTGATCACGCAGCGTGAGGCCGTGCTGCGTGTGGATGCGGAGCAGCTGGATCAACTGCTCCATCCCGTCATCGATCCTGGCGCGCACGCGGAGGAGATCGCCTCGGGACTGCCTGCGAGTCCGGGAGCGGCCAGCGGGCAGGCCGTATTCGATCCCGATGTCGCCGAGCAGCGCGCGGCGGAAGGGATTCGAGTGATTCTCGTGCGCGATGAGACCACGCCGGAGGATTTCCACGGCATCGTAGCCGCGCGCGCCGTGCTCACGGCTCGCGGCGGAATGACGAGTCACGCGGCCGTCGTGGCGCGAGGGATGGGCAAGTGTGCCATCGTCGGCTGCAAGGAGATGGAGGTCGACCTTCACCACCGCAGCTTCAAGGTGAACGGGACGACGGTGAACGAGGGCGAGTGGATCACGCTCGACGGCGCCACGGGGCGCGTGTTCAGCGGCGACCTGCCCACGATTCCGAGCGATGTGGTGCGCGTGCTCTCGGGGCAGATGCGCGGCTCGGACTCGCGCGTGTACGTCACCTACGCGCGGCTGCTCTCGTGGGCGGACGAGGCGCGCACGCTGCAGGTGCGCGCCAACGCGGACACGCCGCAGGACGCGCGCACGGCGCGAAACTTCGGAGCCGAAGGGATCGGGCTCTGTCGCACGGAGCACATGTTCTTCGAGGGCGATCGCATCACCGGCATGCGCGAGATGATCGTCGCGAGGGACGAGGGCGGGCGCCGTCGCGCGCTGGCGAAGCTC
>DATGDQ010000536.1:0-7027 GCA_035310785.1 Gemmatimonadaceae bacterium
GAGATGTCGCTCACGAACGGCGTTCCGGATGGCCGGTGGCTGTTCATCAACGCGAACAACACGCCGCGTATCGCGCGCATCGATCTCAAGCGCTTCGAGACCGACGAGATCATTCAGATCCCCAACGCCGCCGGCGGTCACGCATCGCCGTTCGCGACGCCCGACACCAAGTACGTCGTGTCCGCGACGCGCTTCAGCGTGCCGATTCCGCAGGCCGATGTCCCGATCGACAGCTACAAGAAGAACTTCAAGGGAACGTTGACGTTCGTCACGGCCAATCAGCCGGGGAAGATGGATGTCGCCTTTCAGATCATGATGCCCGGCTACGACTACGATCTCGGGCACGCGGGGAAGGGACCATCGGACGGCTGGTTCTTCTTCACCACGTACAACTCGGAGCAGGCCAACACGAAGCTCGAGGTGAATGCGTCGCAGGCCGACAAGGACTACATCGCCGCCGTGAACTACAAGCGGGCGGAGGAGTGCATCGCGGCGGGGAAGGCGAAGAAGTTTGCCGGCTCGTACGTGCACAACTTCGTCGACCCGAGCACCAAGGTGGCGACCAGCGAGACGAAGACCGGCGTCACCATGCTGTACCCCGCCGACTGCGAGGGACTGGTCTACTATCTCCCGACTCCGAAGTCACCGCACGGCGTCGACATCGATCCGTCGGGCGAATACATCGTCGCAGGGGGCAAGCTCGCCACGGTCATTCCCGTGCACTCGTTCTCGCGGATGACCAAGGCGATCGAAGGCAAGCAGTTCGAGAAGATGATCGATGACATCCCGGTGCTGCGCTACGATGCGGTGATCGCCGGCGAAGTGCAGAAGCCCGGCCTTGGCCCGCTGCACACCGAGTTCGATGGGAAAGGCAACGCGTACACGTCCATGTTCATCTCATCGGAAGTCGTGAAGTGGAAGCTGGGAACGTGGCAGGTGCTCGACAGAATTCCCGTGTACTATTCCGTCGGCCACATCATGATTCCCGGCGGCGACGGCATGAAGCCCTACGGGAAGTACCTGGTCGCACTCGACAAGATCACGAAGGACCGCTATCTGCCGACCGGGCCCGAAGGCTCACGCTCCGCGCAGCTCATCGACATCAGCGGCGACAAGATGAAGATGCTGCTCGATTTCCCGACGCTCGGCGAGCCGCACTATGCGCAGGCCGTGCCGGCGACGCTGCTTCAGCCCTCGTCGCTCAAGTTCGAGAAGCTGAGTGAGAACGCGAATCCGTTCGTGACGATGTCGGAGCACGACGGCGGCATCGAGCGTCACGGCAAGCGCGTCGACGTGAAGATGATCGCGATTCGGAGCCACTTCGCGCCGGACATTCTCGAGGGCATTCAGGTGGGCGATACCGTCTACTTCCACGTGACCAACATCGAGCAGGACTGGAACATCGCGCACGGATTTGCGGTGTTCGGTGCGACGACGTCGGGAATGACGCTCCCGCCCGGCGAGACGCGCACGCTCAAATGGACTCCCCAGTCACCCGCCGTCTATCCGTTCTACTGCACGGACTTCTGCTCCGCGTTGCACCAGGAGATGCAGGGTTACGTGCGGGTGTCACCGGCGGGATCGACGGTGCCGCTGATGGCGAACACGAGCCGCACCGCCCAGACGGCGGTCGCGAGCACTGGGGTGTCGGCGACCGCGCAGAAGGCCGGGACCGCGGCGACGCAGAAGTGATGCGAATGCCCGCCGCCCTGGCTGAGGGTTCGACGGCGCGAGGCGCGTCGAACGGTCGTATCTCTCGCTTCGCGCGAGTGGCGACGGCGTTCGCCTCGCTGAGCCTGATCGGATTGTTCTTTCTTCCACTGTGGCGCGTGCAGCTCGTCGCGCCACAGTACCCGGAAGGGCTCGGCATGCGCATCAGCATCAACAGCATCCGTGGTGTGACGGCCTACGACCTGGACAACATCAACGGGCTCAATCACTACATCGGCATGCAGCGCATCACGCCCGAGGCGATACCCGAGCTCAGACTGATGCCATGGATCGTCGGCGTCTTGATCGTCACGGGGGTTATCGTTGCCCTCGTCGGCCGTCGCGGTCCGCTCTTCGCCTGGTTTGCGGGATTCCTGATCGCGAGCGCCTCGGGCCTCCTGGATTTCTGGCGATGGGAGTATGACTACGGGCACAACCTCGATTTCCAGCACGCGATCATCAAGATCCCCGGGATGTACTATCAGCCGCCGCTGATCGGGGTGAAGCAGCTCCTCAATTTCACTGCGGTGTCATGGCCCGATGCGGGCGGGTGGTTGGCCTTCGTCGCGTTTGCCGTTGCGACGCTCGCGGTCATGACGGCATTCCACTCGGCGAGCCACGGGACCGCGCATGCGTGAGCGGCTCCGGTACACGCGGCCGGTCATGATGTTGGGAATGATGAGCGTGATGCTGGCGCCCGTGCGAGCCCAGAGCGCGCAGGCGTCGCATGCAGCACTTCTGGTGAACGTGACGCCGGGGGGCCCGGTACGCACGATCCGAAATGCGTTGTCGCTCGTCGCGCGCGGTGGCACCATCGTGGTGCACCCCGGCACGTACCACGACAGCACGATCATCGTCGACATGCCGGTCCGCATCGTCGGAGAGGGCGATGCGATTCTCGACGGCGACGGAATGCGGCAGATCATGACCATCGCCGCCGACAGCGTGACGGTGCAGGGTCTCCACTTCGAGAACGTGGGCGTGGCGTTCACGGAGGATCTCGCCGCCATCAAGGTCATTCGGGTCTCGAGTTGCGAGATTCGCGACAACAGGATCGACAACGCGTTCTTCGGAGTCTATTTGCAGGAGGTGTCCGGATGCGTGGTGGACGGCAACACGTTGCGCGCGGGCCGCCTTCGTGACGCGACGTCCGGAAACGGCATCCACCTCTGGCACTCGCGTGACATCACGATCGCGGGCAATCACATCACGGGGCACCGCGACGGGATCTACTTCGAGTTCACGCGTGAAGCGCACGTCCACGACAACGTGAGCACGGACAACCTTCGCTACGGCCTGCACTTCATGTACTCGGACAGCTGCGACTACCAGCGCAACACCTTCCGTCACAACGGCGCGGGCGTCGCGGTGATGTACTCGCACCACGTGCTGATGGTGGAGAATCGATTCCAGGGAAACCGGGGCTCATCGGCCTACGGGTTGCTCCTCAAGGAGATAGCCGACAGCCATCTGCAGCGAAACGTGTTCTTCGACAACACGGCGGCGCTGGTCGCCGACGGAGCGACGCGCCTCGTGGCAGATCACAACCAGTTCGTCGACAACGGCTGGGCGCTCAAGCTGCAGGCGAGCACCGAGGATGCGCAATTCAGCGACAACGAGTTCGCGGGCAACACCTTCGATGTCTCCACCAACAGCCGCTCGAGCTCGAGCACCTTTCGAGGCAACTACTGGTCCGCGTACGACGGATACGACCGCAATCGCGACGGAGTGGGCGACGTCCCGTACTCGCCGGTGCGCCTCGCCTCCATCGTCGTCGCGCAGAACGAGCCGGCACTCATCCTTCTCCGCAGCAACTTTCTCTTCCTCCTCGACGCGGCCGAACGCGTATTCCCCGCGCTGACACCGGAAGCGCTGGTCGACTCGGCTCCCGCAATGCGCTGGGTACAATGAGCGAGCCCCTGGTTCGTTTCACGAAGCTCGCGAAGGCGTTCGGAGCGCTCCCCGTTCTGCGAGGCGTCGACATGGCGATCCGGTCTGGACGCGTGATGGCGATCGTCGGGCCGAACGGCGCCGGCAAGACGACGCTGATCAAGGCGCTGCTCGGCCTCACGCACCCCGACTCCGGCGAGATCTCGTTCGCCGGCGATGCGGTGAACGGGGATGAGGCGTACCGGGCCCGCATCGGCTACATGCCGCAGATCGCGCGCTATCCGGAGAATCTCACGGGCGCGGAGCTGCTGGCGATGCTCAAGGATCTGCGCGGTGAGGGCGCCGCGCTGGACGAGGAGCTGATCGAGAAGCTGGAGCTTCGCCCCGCTCTCTCGAAGCCGCTCCGCGTGCTCTCGGGAGGAACGCGGCAGAAGGTGAATGCGGTGATGGCGTTCCTGTTCTCTCCCGAGCTGCTGGTTCTCGACGAGCCTACGGCGGGCCTGGATCCGCTCTCGAGCAGAGTTCTCAAGGACAAGATTCTTTCCGCGACCGCCTCGGGTCGCACGTTCATCGTGACCTCGCACATCATGAACGAGCTCGAGGAGCTCGCGGATGACGTCACGTTCATGCTCGAGGGGCGAGCGCTGTTCGTCGGTACGCTCGATGAGCTCAAGCGCATCACCGGCCAGCCGACGCTCGAGCGCTCGGTCGCCACGATGATGCGTCGCGACTGGCTCACGGAGGCTGCGTGAATACCCTCCTCAAGGTGCTCAAGTACCAGTCGAAGGACGCGGTGCGCAGCCGCTGGCTGCTCGCCTACACCGTGTTCTTCATGCTCGTGACCGAAGTCCTGCTGCGCTTCAGCAGCGATCCCACGAAGGTCGAGCTGAGCCTCGTGAGCGTCGTACTCTTTCTCGTGCCTCTCGTCTCGATCGTTTTCGGCACCGTCTATCTCTACAACGCGCGCGAGTTCATCGAGCTGCTCCTGGCGCAGCCGGTCAACCGGCGGCAGATGTACGCCGGTCTCTACCTCGGCCTCACCCTCCCACTCGTGCTCGCCTTCCTCGCGGGACTCGGCGCACCGTTTCTCTTCCGCGGCGGCGGCGCATCGGGGATGGGCACGCTCGCGTGGCTGCTCGTCTCCGGCGTCGTGCTCACGTGCGTCTTCACCGCCGTGGCATCGCTCATCGCGATCCGATGCGAAGACCGGCTGCGTGGCCTCGGTGCGGCGATAGGAGTCTGGCTCCTCCTGACGGTGGCGTACGATGGTCTCGTGCTGTTCATCCTCGCCGCCTTCTCGAGTTATCCGCTGGAGCACGCCGCGCTCGGGCTGATGATGGCGAATCCGATCGACATCGCGCGCGTCTCACTGCTGCTGCGATTCGACGGAGCGGCGATGATGGGGTACACGGGGGCCGTCTTCCTCGACTTCTTCGGCAGAGCGTACGGCATGGTGCTCACGGCAGCCGCGCTCTCGTTGTGGGTGCTTCTACCGTTCGTGTATGGAATGCGCGCCTTCCAGCGCAAGGATTTCTAGAGGTTCGTGCTCGTCACTTCTTCTCTCGGATCGGAGCTTTCATGAACTCGAAGAACTTGTTCGGAACGATGCTCATCTGCGTCGTGGCTGCGGCATGCGGACCCAAGGATAGCGCGAAGAACGCCAGCCCCGACTCGGCAGGGGCAACAGGGACCAAGGCTGCGCCCGCCGCTGCACCCGCTCCCGCAACGGGCAAGACCGTGACGGTGGAGCTCAACAGCGACGCAAACGGGAATTACTTCAAGCCTGCGAAGTTCGAGGTTCATCGAGGCGACGTGGTTCGCTTCATCCTCAAGAGCGGAGTACACAACGTGCACTTCCTGCCGGATTCGAACGCGGGGAAGAGCAATCTTCCCCCGGCGAGTGACATGCTGCAGCTTCCGGATCAGACGTACGATCTTCCAGTCAACTTCGCCGAGGGTACCTACTACTTTCAGTGCGATCCTCATGCAGCGCTCGGCATGATCGGACACATGAAGGTCGAAGACTGATTCGAAGCCCTACCCTAATCGATGATCGAAATGCCGACGCTCACGTGGCCGTACGTACATCTCCTGATCAATCACTTTCCGGTCGTCCTCTCGGTCGTGGCGCTCGTGGCCGCACTTGGCGCGGTGATCACGAACCGTCGGGGTTTGTGGCTCAACGCCATGAGCATGCTCACGGCCGCCGGACTCGTGGTCTATCCGGTTCACTTCACCGGAGACCAGGCCGACCACGCGCTGCGTGATCCATGGTACATCAAGCACGGCGTGATCGATGCGCACGATGATGCGGCGGGAATCGCCATGGCAATCATGCTCGCGGCCGGTGCCATCGCCGCGTACGGACTGTGGCGCGCGCTGAAGCGGCATGACGAGATGATCCCGGGACTGATTCGCGCGGCGGTGGTGATTGGCGCCGTTGCCGCGTTCGGCTCGGTAAGCTACGCCGCGTACCTGGGCGGCAAGATCATTCACGATGCGCCGGTGCTCCAGCTTCGCGACGCGCCGGCCGGACTTCCGCCGGGCGTCGTCACTCCGCCCGAGCACGAGCAGCGCCCGCCCGGCTGACACGAAATCGGAAGTCGATGGTTCGTCGTATTCCGTGTCGCCGGCCGAGCTCCTAACTCACCACCTTTCCCGACTTCACCACTCGCTGAGGCTTCACGTTCACGGCCGGCACGTCCAGTTCCTTCATGAGCCGGTTGAACGCACCCACATCGCCGTTCTCCAGCTCTCGCAGCTTCTGCATCTGGACGTCCACCCTGCCGGAGAGCTCCTTCAGGGATTCCAGCTGTGACTGCGTGGGCGCGTTGTCTCCCGTGAGCAGCTGCACGTTCAGCGTCAACATCATGTTGTAGAGCTTCACGGGATAGTGCAGGGTGATCTCGTCCGCGTGTGAGTGCACCTCCACCAGCTCCGCGCGAATCGCTTCGAGCTTCGCGCGCAGCGGTTTGGCGGCCGCGGAGACTCGCGAGGCGTAAGGCTGCTTCTTCACCTGTTCCACGCGCGCATCGAGCTGCTTCTCCATGGCCTCGATGTGCCGTGCCGACGTGACCGTCGAGTCGAGCTCGTCTCGCAGCTGGAACCACGCCGCGGCCTGCGCCTGCAGATCGGTCTGCGATACGCTCGTGCGCGGATCGTTCACCACTACGAATGGCTGCGTGTACGACTTTCCATCGGCGGTGAGGCGCACGGTGTATGCTCCCGGCCGCACCATCGGTCCATTGATCGTGCCGTAGTCGATGAGGATCTCCTTGATGTGCTTCACGTCCGGGTAGCGGAGATTCCACGTGAACCGATTCATTCCCACGCGCGTGGTGACGAGCGAATCACTCGGCGCATACGACACGCTGTCCGCGCTCTCGATCTTCTTCTTGCGGCCGCGAGACGCCGTTGTGTCGTGCTG
>DATGDQ010000537.1:0-4837 GCA_035310785.1 Gemmatimonadaceae bacterium
CGGTCATCGGTGCCGGGTTAGCGGGTCTCGTGGCGGCCAATCAGCTGCAGCGACGCTCGATTCCGTTTCGGCTCTACGAGGCGGGAAAGCAGATCGCCGGTCTCGCCAGGAGCTTTCGTGACGAAGATGGCTTCAGCTACGATTTCGGGGCGCACTTCATCACGAATCGCCTCGCCGCGGCGCTTGGCATCGGCGCGCGTTGTCGCGATGTGCGCTTCTATGGCGAAGCGGTGTACCTGCGGGGCCGTTCGCTTTCCTATCCGTGGGGTCTCGCACGATCTCCGCGGCTGCTCGCGAGCGTATTGGGCGCCAAGGCATCGAAAGGACCACGCCCCCTTCTCACCGCGGCGGACGCGTACATCGGCGAGTACGGCGACACGTTCGCTCGCAGTGTCGCGATTCCTCTCACCGAGCGATGGTCAGGCGCGCCGGCGTCCGAGCTCGCAGCCAGCGTGGCTGAGAAGATCCCGGGTGGCACCGCGCACCTCCTCAACGCGTCCATCGCTCGGCGTCTCACGGATCGCGCAATCGCACACGGCTACTGCAACGAGCAGCCCGAGAGCATCCACGTGTGGCACGTCTATCCGGAGGCGGGGCTGAGCACGTTGTGCGAGCACCTCGCCGCGAGCCTGCACGCCGACATCGAGATGCAGTCGCCGGTCGAACGCATCATCGTCGAGAACGAACGTGTGCGTGCGATTCGCGTCCGCGGAGAGGAGCACGAGGTGTCCGCCGTCATGAGCACGGCGCCGGTGAACGTACTGCCGAAGATCGTGGAGGGCTCCAGCAAGCTCCAGTCGTTCACACGATTCAAGTACCGCCCGATGACCTTCGTCAATCTTCGATTCGAGGGGCGCGGCCTGCTGCCGACAGTCGTGCTGTGGTTTCCCGAGGCGGACTACCCGTTCTTCCGTCTCACCGAGGCTCCGCTCTCGATGCCGTGGCTCGCACCGGACGGAATGACGATGCTGACGGCGGACCTCAGCTGCGAGATCGGTGATGCGATCTGGACGATGACCGACGACCAACTCGGCGAGCACTGCCTCGCACACATCTCGCGCGTGGTCCCCGACGCGCGGCAGCGCTATCGGGGATGCAAAGTGCTGCGAACGGCGTTGGCGTATCCGGTCTTCCTCAAGGAGTACGAAACGGAGCGCCGCGAGCTCGCGCGCTCGACTGGCGTCGCCGGGCTGTGGAGCATCGGGCGCAACGGAGAATTCGCACACATCCTGATGGAGGATGTGTACTGGCGAACGCTCAAGCGTACCAACGAGCTCGCAACGTGGCTGGAGACAACCGGCAGTTCAGCCACCGCTGCTGCGCCCACGGCATGACGGACATGCGCGTCCGGGACCTCGACGTGACTGCCCTCGGGGCGGATGTCATGACGCCCGAGAAGTCCGCCCGTTCCGCCTTTGTGGACCCCTCGACGTTTTGCGCGGTGCTCGGACATTCACCCTGCGGCGTGAGCGTCGTCACCGCCCGTGATGCGGATGGATGCAGCCATGGCATCACGGTGAGCTCCTACGCCTCGCTGAGCCTCGACCCACCTCTCATGCTGATCTGCATCGATGCTCGCTCGCGAATTCATCCCGTGCTCTCGGTCGCGCATTCCTTTGCGGTGAACATCCTGAGTGCCGAACAGGAGTGGTTGGCGCGTCAATTTTCCTCGCGCGCAGACGATCGCTTTGCAGGCGTGTCATGCTCCCTCGGAAAGTCCGGCGACCTTCTGATCTCCGACGCGCTCGCATTTCTCGAGTGCCGACTCCTCGACGCTGTTCGAGCCGGTGATCACACGATCTTCATCGGTGCGGTCTCGGCCGCTGGAGCGAGAGAGGGAACTCCATTGCTGCGGTATCGCGGCGCATACACGGAACCGCGCACTCGCCGGCCGGTGGACATGTGAGGGCTTCGTCGGACTACGCGTTCTCGAGACGAAGGAGCTGCGCGTTCACTGCGACGATCACCGTGCTCACTGACATGAGTACCGCGCCTGCAGCGGGGCTGAGAACGAATCCCCACGGCTCCAGCACGCCCGCAGCGAGCGGAATCGCGATCACGTTGTAGCCGACTGCCCACCACAGATTCTGAAGCATCTTTCGATAGGATGCGCGGCTCAACGCGATGAGCCGCGAGACGTCGCGCGGGTCGCTTCTGATGAGCACGACGTCGCCGGCCTCCACCGCGACCTCCGTGCCGGCTCCGATCGCGATCCCCACGTCGGCACTGACGAGCGCCGGAGCATCGTTCACGCCATCCCCCACCATCGCGACGCGCTTCCCGGATCGTTTGAGCTCATCGATCTTCTCGACCTTCTGCTCCGGCAACACCTCCGCGAACACGACGTCGATCGCGAGCTCCCTCGCGACTGCCGCTGCCACTGCACGCGCATCGCCGGTGAGCATGACCACGGTGATCTTCTGATCATGTAGTCTCTGCACGGCAACACGAGACTCCTCGCGCACCGCATCGGCGACCGCGAACATCGCGCGCACTGCCCCTTCGGAGACGAGATACACTGTGGCCTGGCCACGGTTGGCAGCACGAGTCGCGGCCTCCACGAGTGCGGGTGACGGCTGCGCGCCGATCTGCGCGAGAAGAGCAGGCCCACCGACCGATATCACTCTTCCATCGAGTCGCGCTTCCACGCCTCGGCCCGGCATCGCGCGAAAATCCCGCACGGCGGCAATCCTCGCATTGCGCTCTTCGGCCGATTTGACGATGCCACGTGCAATCGTGTGCTCTGAATCGCGCTCGACGGCGGCCGCGAGTGACAGCGCGTCGATGTCGCTCAACGAGCCATCCGTTACGAGCTCAACGACGCGGAACTCGCCGCGTGTCAGGGTACCGGTCTTGTCGAACACCACGATGTCGAGCTTTCGCGCCTCTTCGAGACCGCGGCGGTCTCGCACGAGCAGCCCGGCTCGAGCCCCGAGCGTGGTGGAGATGGCAATGACGAGCGGTATGGCGAGGCCCAGCGCATGAGGACATGCGATCACGAGCACCGTCACGACCCGCTCGATCGCGTACGCAGCCGTTGCTCCGAGCGCGAGCCACGCCACGAGCGTAACGATCGCAGAAGCGATGGCGACGAGTGTCAGGATGAACGCAGCTCGATCGGCAAGCGCCTGCGCGCGCGATCGCGAGGACTGCGCCTGTGCAACGAGCCTCGTGATGCCCGCGAGCGCCGTTCGCTCTCCCGTTCCAGTCACCTCGACACGCAGTGAGCCATTGCCGTTGATCGTGGCCGCGATGACCTTGTCGCCTTCCTTCTTCTCCACCGGCCGTGATTCGCCGGTGAGCATCGACTCGTCCACGGCGCTTACGCCCTGTCGAACGATTCCATCGGCCGGGACCGAAGCACCGGGCGTCACGAGCACCACGTCGCCCTCGTTGACCGAGGAAAGCGGAATCTTCTCGATCTCTTCGCCGGACACGCGCAGCGCTTCTGCCGGTAGGAGCTTCGCGAGCTCCTGCAGTGCGCCCTGCGCTTGCGAGATGGAGCGCATCTCGATCCAGTGGCCGAGCAGCATGATGACGACGAGCGTCGAGAGCTCATCCCAGAGCGACATCCCCGCGTAGCCGAGCGTCACGGCGATGCTGAACGCGAAGGCCACGGTGATGGCGAGGGAGATGAGCGTCATCATCCCCGGCACGCGATCGCGAAGCTCTCTGACCGCGCCCTGGAGGAACGGGGTTCCGCCGTACAGGAATACGGCGACTCCGAACAGAGCAGGCAGATAGCCGGATCCCGTGAACGCCGGCGCCCGATAGCCGAGCGCGCTCTGGAGCATGTGGCCCCAGAGCAGCGTCGGAATCGTGAGCACGAGCGAGATCCAGAACTTGTCGCGGAACATCGCGACCGAGTGCCCGGCGTGCGTCTCGTGATGATGCGAGCTGCTCTGCATCGCGCCCCTCATCCAGGTATGTGTCAATGATGCGGAACCGATTGCGGATGGAGCGAGTGTGGACGTAAGATGCGCATGCGCACTGGATTTCGAGGACTCACGCAATGCGACTTGGAATCATCGGAGCAGGAAAGGTTGGCGGCACACTGGGGCGACTCTTCGAATCGCAGGGTCACGATGTTCGCTTCGGCGTGCGCGACCCCGATCAACAGGCGGCAGGTGGCCTGCCGCGCAATCGCTCCGGCTCCGTTGCGGACGCCGCCTCCTTCGGCGATGTCATTTTGCTCGCGATTCCGTGGGGCGCCGTGAAGGATGCACTCGCGGCGACTGGTCCTCTCGCCGGCAAGACCGTAATCGACTGCATCAACCCTCTGCTCCCCGATCTCTCCGGTCTGGCGCTCGGGACCACGACGTCGGCTGGCGAGGAGATCGCGAAGCTTCTCCCTCAGGCAAGAGTCGTGAAGTGCTTCAACACACTCGGCCAGGCGAACTTCGCGCACCCGCTGTTCGGCGATCAGAGGGCTTCGATGTTCTTCGCCGGCGATGACGCCGGGGCCAAGCTGATCGTCGCGGAGCTCGGCAATCAGCTCGGCTTCGACATGGTCGACGCGGGTCCCCTCTCGCAATCGCGATGGCTCGAAGCGATGGCGATTCTGTGGATCACGATGGCGTACAAGTACGGTGGAAGTCAGCGCTCGGCGTTCAAGCTGCTGAGATAGGCACCGCGCGCGCTACGGGGTGCGTCGCGGAGCCGCGCTCGGAAATGCACCTTGCGCACGCACGCCCAGCGCCGCCGATGGTGTTGCACCCTGCGCGATGTCTCGCTCGACGCCCTGCTGGAATCGCAGCAGCTCGGCATCCTGAGCACCGGCGCCGGTGAGCGCCGAGATGACGGTCGTTGCGGTATCGCCCGGCACACCGCGCGCAAC
>DATGDQ010000538.1:0-4180 GCA_035310785.1 Gemmatimonadaceae bacterium
GTCGTGCCGTGTTGCTCCACGTCTCCCTGGCGCTGATCGCGCTCGCCGCGTGCAGCGAATCGCATCGTGCGAGTCCCTCGCCCGATGTCGATGATTTCGGCGACACCGTGCGTAGCGGTACGGCCGCAACGCCTGCGCGCATCGCGTCGCTTAACCCGGCGACCACCGAGCTTCTCTTCGCGCTGGGCGCGGGCTCTCGTCTCGTCGCGCGCACGAGCTGGGACGTGTGGCCGGATGCCGCGCGCGCGGTGACCGATGTCGGGCCGGGGCTCCGGCCGAACGTCGAGGCGGTGCTCGCGCGACATCCGGATCTCGTCGTGCTCTACGCAAGCGCGGAGAATCGTGAGGTCGCAGAGCGGCTGCGAGCGGCGGGTGTGTCGGTGATCGCCCTGCGCACGGACAAGCTCGCCGACTTTGCGCGCGCGAGCCGCGAGCTCGGGCGCGCGGTTGGCGAAAGCGCCAACGCCGAAACCGTCGTCGACACCGTGCAGCGCACGCTCGCGCGCGTGCGCGCGGCCACGGCCCCGCTCGATCACCCGACCGTGTTCTGGCATGTCTGGGATTCGCCCATCTACACCATAGGTGCCGGCAGCTTCCTCGACGAGCTCCTCACGATCGCGGGCGGCACGAACATCTACGCCGATCGTGCCGAACCGTCGCCGCAGGTGTCCCTCGAGGACATCATCAAGCGCGATCCGCAGATCGTTCTCGCGGGCGTCGCCGGCAGGAGTGCCATGACCACGAGTCCGTTGTGGAAGGGCGTGCGCGCCGTCCGCGAGGGCCGGGTGTTCGTCGTCGATACCAATCTCGTGGGCCGTCCCTCCGTGCGCGCGGGAGAGGCGGCGGTCTCGATCGCACGACTGCTGCATCCGGGAATCGTGCTGTGAGCGTCACGTGAAGGCCTCCATGCTCTGGCTCGGCGTCGGGCTCATGGTGGTCGTGCTCGCGATCGCCGCGATCGCATACGGCGCGGTGCCGATCGGCGCCCACGCGGTGATCGAGGCGGCGGCAGGGCGCGGCGATCCCGTCACCGTATCCATCGTGCGAACCCTCCGGCTACCGCGCGCTATGCTCGCGCTGCTGGTCGGCGCGGGGCTCGGCATGGCCGGCGCGGCGCTGCAGGGTGCGCTCCGGAATGCGCTCGCCGAGCCCTATCTGCTCGGCGTATCGGGCGGTGCCGCAGTCGGTGCGGTGGCCGCCGTCGCGATCGGCGCGTCGGGCCCGTTCGTGCTGCCGCTCGCATCCTTCGCCGGTGCGGCGCTCGCGATCGCGGTGGCGCTGCTCGTCGCGCGCGCGAGCGGCGGGCGCGCCGATCCGCGCGTGCTGCTCATGGCGGGCGTGATCGTGGGCGCGTTCGCGAACGCCGCGATCATGGTGCTCCTGTCGAACGCACCGCCGAATGAAGTGCGCAACGCGCTGTGGTGGATGATGGGCTCCGTCGCCGATGCTGCGTGGCTCACTGTGGCGTGGCTCGCGGCGTACGTCGCGCTCGGCGGCGCGCTCCTGTTCTGGCTCGCGCGCGACATCGACATCCTGTCGCTCGGCGAGGAATCGGCGGCGGCGCTGGGCGTCGACAGCGCGCGCTCGAGTCGCACGATCTTTCTCATCGCCGCTTTGCTCTCCGCGGCGACGGTCGCGGCAGCGGGGCTGGTGGGCTTCGTCGGCCTCGTCGTGCCGCATCTCGTGCGCTCGCTGGGTGTGAGGCGGCACCGCGCGCTCATCGCGGGTGCTGCGCTCATCGGCGCGGGACTCGTGGTGGCGGCCGACCTCGTGGCGCGGCTCGCGCGGCCGCCAGCCGAGCTGCCGCTCGGCGCCGTGACGGCGCTGCTCGGCGTGCCGTTCTTTCTCGTGCAGCTGCGGCGACTGTCATGATCGTCTTCGATCGCACGGTCATCCGATATCCTCGCGCCACCGTGAACGCCGTCGACCGCGTCTCGTTCTCCGCGTTACGCGGATCGGTGACGGCCGTCGTCGGGCCGAACGGGAGCGGCAAGAGCACTCTCGTGCGCGCGCTGCTCCGGCTCACGCCGCTCGCGGCCGGCAGCATCGCGATCGATGACGCGCCGCTGTCACAGCTCGATCGCCGCGCGGTGGCGCAGCGTGTCGCGGTCGTGTCGCAGCGCGAATCGCTCGTCTTCCCGCTGCCGGTGTGGGAGTACGTCGCGCTCGGACGTCATCCACACGAAGGTCCATGGGCCGCGGCGCCCGCGCGTGACGATGCCGGGATCGCGAGCGCACTCGATCGCGCCGGAATTCTCCCCCTTGGCGATCGCAGCACGGACGAGCTCTCGGGCGGCGAGTGGCAGCGCGTGCGCATCGCTCGCGCGCTCGCACAGGGCGGAGCGGCGCTCGTGCTCGACGAGCCGACCACCTTCCTCGACATCGCGCACGAGATGTCGATGTTCGAGCTCTTCGCGCGGCTGGCACGGGATGGCATGGCCGTGCTGCTCGTGAGCCATCAGCTCAATCTGGTCGCCCGCTTCGCGGACACGATCGTACTGCTGCACCGCGGGCGCGTCGCAGCGGCGGGGACGCCCGCCGACGTCATGCGCGCCAGCGTTCTGGAGGAGGTCTACGAATGGCCGCTCCTCATCACACGCGACCCGGCTGTCGGCGCTCCGGCACTTCTGCCGCTTCGGAACCGCGGTCCACGTACTCCCTCGCAATCACCGTGAACCATTCTTTTCGCCTTGCGCGCGTGTGCTCGATCAGTCTCGGCCTGATGAGCGCGTCTTCCGTCGTCGCGGCCGCACAGTCCACCTCGAGCGACACCACCACGCTCGCGCCCGTGGTAGTCACCGCGACGCGACTTCCGAGTCCGGCCGGGGGCGCAACGCTGAGCACGACCGTGATCAGCGGCGAGGATCTTCGCGCGCGCGGCGTGAGCACGGTGCTCGAGGCGCTGCGCGAAACGCCGAGCGTCGCCGTCGTGCAGGGAGGCTCATTCGGGCAACAGACGTCGCTCTTCGTTCGCGGCGGACAGAGCAACTACACGCAGGTACTCGTCGACGGCGTGGTCGTGAACGATCCGGGCGGGGCATTGGATCTCGCCAATCTCACGACGGACAACATCGATCGCATCGAGATCGTGCGTGGGCCCGCGAGTGTGCTCTACGGCGCCAATGCGGTGACCGGGACGATTCAGATCTTCACGCGCCGGGGGCAGGGGCCGCTGCGCCTCAGCGCATGGGGGCGCGCAGGCACGTACGGAACCCGCGAAGGCGAGGTTTCCACGCTCGGGGGCAGCGATCGCCTCGGATACTCGCTCGCCGCCGCGCAGCACAACACCGACGGCATCTACGCGGTGAACAGCGCCGCCCGCAACGGCACCTACAGCGGCCGCTTGCGCTTCACGCCGGATTCGCGCTCCGAGGTCGCATTGAATCTGCGCTACATCGACGCGGGCGCGCACATCGCGACCAACAGCAACGGGGTTCCGAACGATAGCAACCAGACGCACACCGAGCGCCGTCTCATCGGCTCGCTCGATGCGGGCCGCCTTCTGACGAGCCGCCTCGAGGCACACGTGTCGCTGGCCGCCACCGATGCGGACGCGCGTTCCGAGGATCGCCCGGATTCACCGGACGACACGGATTTCCCGTACGATCTTCGCACGAGGCTCTATCGTCGCTCCGCGGATGCACGGCTCAACTTCTCCATCGTGCCGGATGTCGTCCTCACCGGCGGCGGCTCGTACGAGACACAACATCATCGGGAGAGCGGCAGCAGTGCGCAGCATCGCGACGTGAGCGCCGGCTATGCGCAGATCGCCGGCGCCTCCTCCGGAAAGCTGTTCTACACCGGCGGCGTGCGTCTCGATCACAACAGCACGTTCGGCGATTTCACCAGCTATCGCGCGGGTGCTGCATACGTCCTGTCGGGTGCCACGCGCGTGCACGCTGCGATCGGATCGGCGTTTCGCGAGCCGACCTTCGACGAGAGCTCGTCCCGAGTGCCCTTCGACATCGGCAACCCGAATCTGCGCCCCGAGCGGTCGCGCAGCTGGGAAGCGGGTGCCGAACAGGAGATCGTGCGGCGACGCGCATCGCTGGGAGCGACATACTTCAAGCAGCGTTTTCGCGACATGATCCAGTACAACGGGCTCGTTCCGGAAGATGCTCCGAATTTCTACAATCTCGCCTCGGCCACCTCGGACGGTATCGAAGTGACGCTCCGGATC
>DATGDQ010000539.1:0-21050 GCA_035310785.1 Gemmatimonadaceae bacterium
TCTACCGTCAGATCTTCGAAGCGGTGCTCAAGCGCGATCCGAATCGCGCGCTCGTCTCGGCCGCCGCGATCATGCCGTCGATCGATATGCCGGGTGTCAACATGCCGAACTTTCGCGAGATGGCAGATGTCATCCGGCGCGCAGGTATCTACGGCCCCAGAGATTATCTGCGCATCGTGGAGGAGCAGATCAAGCACTGGGCGATCGAGGCGCTCGAGGGGCTCGACGCCACGGGTCGTGAGGCGCAGGAGAAGATCCTGGGAATTCCCAAGCGGCTCGAGCGCATCTCCGATGCGATGGAAACGCGCAGCAAAGCGAAGACGTTCTCGTTCGTCGTCGCGTTCGCGCGCGAGTTCGCGATGGACTGAGATCGGGCGGAAACGCCCCGCTATCCGTTCGCATCCCGCTGCAGCTCGGCGAGCAGCTGCAGCGCCTTGAGCGGTGTGAGATTGTCCAGATCCACGCCGCGCAGCTTTTCGACCGCCGGATGCGGAAGCGTCGCGAACAGCGCGAGCTGTTCGCCGGCGGTCGAGGCCGCATGTGGCGCTGCGCCCGGCTGCACCACATGGTGTTCGGCCTCGAGCAGCTTCAGCATCGCGCGCGCGCGGCTCACGACTGCGGTCGGCAGTCCGGCGAGGCGTCCCACCTCGATGCCGTACGAACGATCCGCGCCGCCCGGAATGAGCGTGTGCAGGAAGAGCACCTCGTCGCCAACCTCGCGCACCGCCACCGTGTAGTTCCGCACCGCGGCGCGCTCCTCCGCCAGCTGCGTGAGCTCGTGATAGTGCGTGGCGAACACGGTCTTGCATCCGATCACATCGTGCAGGTGCTCGCTCACGGCCCACGCAATGGACACCCCATCGTACGTCGAGGTGCCGCGACCGATCTCATCGAGCAGCACCAGACTGCGACGTGTGGCCGTGTGCAGGATCGCGCTCGTCTCCGACATCTCGACCATGAATGTCGATTGGCCGCGCACGAGATTGTCGCTCGCGCCCACACGCGTGAACACGCGATCGACGATGCCGATTCGCGCACTCGACGCGGGCACGAAGCTCCCGATCTGCGCCATGAGCACGATCAGCCCGATCTGCCGCAGGATCGTCGACTTGCCCGCCATGTTCGGACCCGTGAGGATGATCATGCGCGCATCGCTCGTGAGCGAGACATCGTTGGGAATGAACTTGTCCCGCGGCATCATTCGCTCGACCACCGGATGGCGGCCGCCTGTGATGCCGAGCGCATAGTCCTCGCTCATCTCCGGACGTGCGTAGCCTTCGCGCGCGGCTACCTCGGCCAGTGAGGCGAGCACATCGAGCTGGGCAAGGATCGAAGCGGCGCACTGCAGCCGCGCGATCGCGGCGCCCGCGCGCGCCCGCAGCCCATCGAACAGCGCGCGCTCGCGCGTCTCGATGCGCTCGCCCGCCGTGAGCACCTTCTCCTCGTATTCCTTGAGCTCCGGCGTGACGTATCGTTCCGCGCCCGCGAGCGTTTGGCGCCGCTGGTAGTCCGCCGGCACGAGCTCTCTGTTCGCGTTCGTGATCTCGATGAAGTAGCCGAACACCTTGTTGTAGCCCACCTTGAGCGACGAGATGCCCGTTCGCGCGCGCTCCGCGCTCTGGATGCGCGCGATTGCGTCGCGACCGCCGCGCTGCAACTCGCGCAGCTCATCGAGCTCGGCATCGAATCCGGGCCGGATCGCCTCCTCATCGCCGATTGCCGCCGGCGGACGATCGACGAGGCCGCGCGCGAGCTCCGCGCTCAGCTCCGCGCAGTCATCCCACTTCGCGAGCAGCTCGCCGATCACACCGGCCCCGCCCACGCGTCGCGCCGCCTCTGCCACCGCGGGCATTCTCGCGAGCGAGGCGCCGAGCGCCCCGAGCTCGCGCGGGGTGGCGCGTCCGGCAGCGGCCTTGCTCGCGAGGCGCTCGATGTCGCGCACGCCATCGAGCGCGGTGCGCAGGGTCTCGCGCGCAAGTGCATCGGCGAGCAGTGCGCCCACGGCGTCGAGGCGGGCATCGATCGGCGCGCGATCCGTCAACGGCGTGAGAACCCACGAGCGCAACAGGCGCGCACCCATGGGCGTCGCGGTTCGGTCGAGCACATCGATCAGCGTCCCGCTGCGGTCGCCGCCGCGCAGCGACTCCACGAGCTCGAGATTGCGCCGCGTCATCTCATCGAGCGGCATCGCGCTGCCCGCGCGCTCGAGCACGGGGCGCGCGAGATGCGGCATTCCCTGTGGCTGCAGCTCGTGCAGATAGCGCAGCAACGCACCCGCGGCGCCTACTGCTGGTGCATCGCTCGCTCCGATGCCGAATGCCTCGAGCGACGCGACTCCGAATTGCTGCCGCAGCGCATCCGTTGCGAGCGCCGGATCGAACTCCCAGCGTTCGCGCTCGGTCACCAACGGTCCCTCGCCCGTCGGACCGGGTGGGGACGATACGCGCTCACCGCGCACGAGCACCATTTCGCTTGGTGCGAGGCGCGCGAGATACGGCTCGAGATCCCTCGCATCGCACACGATGAGCCGAAGCTCGCCGGTGGAGAGATCGGCTGCAGCGATGCCGGCCTTCTCACCCGTCACGGAGAGCGCGCACAGAAAGTTGTTGCGAGCGTGATCCAGGAGATCGTCCGCGAACGCTGCGCCAGGGGTGATCGTCTCGACGACCTCCCGGCGCACGACCCCTTTCGCATTCTTCGCGTCCTCCATCTGCTCGCAGATCGCGACGCGATAACCCTGGGACACGAGCTGCCGCAGGTATCCGCTCATCGCCTTCGCGGGCACACCGGCGAGCGGTACGTCAGCCGCGGCGCCGTTGTTGCGCGAGGTGAGCGTGAGCCCGAGCACCCGCGACGCGATCTCCGCGTCCTCGTAGAACGTCTCGTAGAACTCGCCGAGCCGGTAGAGCAGGATCGCGCCGGGATTGCGCGACTTCATCTCGCGCCAGTGCTCCATCAGCGGCGTTTCACGACTCACTGCGGCTCGGCCTCCGTCACGTACACGGAGATCTTCTTTGACCTGAGTCGCTGCGCCGCCGCCTCGGCCTGCGCACGGGTGCCGTAGCGGCCGACGCGGACGCGATATGGTGCAGACGAGCCGACCACGCGCGCCTCGATCCCGCGCGCCACGAGACCCTTTCGATGCGACTCGGCCGCGGCGCGCGTCGGATACGCGCCCACCTGGACCGTGTACTTCGTGCTGCCCACCGCCGCGCCGGATGACGTCACGGAGGACTTCGCGGCGGTCGTGGCCCGCGTGGTGGTGGTCGATGCCGCAGGTGCGGGAGATGGCGGCGGTGGCGACGCTGGCGACGCTGGCGATACGGAGGCGGTGGCACTCGGAGCGGCAGTTGGCGCACTATCGATTGCGGTGGTCGCAACTGCCGCCGTGTCGGAGCCATGGCACCGCTGCATCCAGAAACTGATCTGATTGCGCTGCTCCACCTGTGCGGCCGAGGTGTTGTGCGCGGCGTCGACGAGGCTTCGGCACGCGGCGGGAGTCTGGTTCTTGTCGAAGTAGACGCGAGCCATCCAGAACGAGGCGCGCGCGCGCGACGGGCTCGTGGGATGATCGATCACGAGCCGCTGCAGATGCGTGAGCGCTTGATCGTTGTCGCCGCGTGTCATCTCGAGCTGCGCGAGGCGCAGCAGCGCGTCTTCGTTGCGCGGTGAGAGCGGATACTCGATGATGATGCGCCGCAGATCGCGCTCGGCATCCGCGGCGGTGGCGGCCACGACCGCGCGCCAGTACAGCGCGTCGACGTAATGAGGCGACCCGGCGGGCGAAATATCGATCTCGTGCTGCACGAGTGCTCGCGCGGCGTCGCCCTGCCCCTCGGCCGCCATGCGCTGCGCGCGAACGAAGATCGTGTCTGAGCTTTCGGCGGCCGCCGCCGTGTCGAGCGGCGGAGTTGTCGCCTGGGCCGCGAGAGGTGCGGTGCACACGGCGAGCACCGCCAGCGAAGCGAGATATCGAGTCATGAGCAGTGAGCGAAGGTGATGCATCACGCCGGAATCGCGGAGAGGAGCAGGCGTGCGGCGTCCGTCGAGCGCTCGGCGCCGCAAAGCGCGAGCACGAGATTCGTGAGCAGCTGCGTGTCCGATGAGATTCGCGTTTCCTTGAGGGCGATATCGGCGGCGAGCAGCGCGTCGAGCGCCGCGTCGATCGCGGCGTCGTCCCAGTATCGCTCGGCGGCGCTCCAGGCGCGTGCCGCCTCTCCCCATGGTCGCATTGGAAACGCTTTCCCGCTCTTCAGCAGCTCGAAGTAGTCAGCGCGGGTACGCGTGATCCCCCAGCCGATCGCGAGCGTCTGCGCGGTCAGTGCCATTACGATGGAGACGGCGCTCGTCTTCGGCTGTGCGAGGATGTGCGGAAGAAGTGCGAGCGCGCCCGCCGCGTCGCGGGCAGCGACACGATCCAGGAAATCACCGAGTGTTTCGCCCCGCCGAACGCCGACGACGTCTGCGACGGCAGCTTCGTCGATCGTGCCGCCCCCGGCGTAGCTGGCGAGCTTGTCGAGCTCCGCTGCGAGTGCCGCGAGCTCGTTGCCGGTCGCCTGCTGCAACAGCTCCGCTGCATCCGGCGTGATCCGTGCTCCCAGCACGGTTTCGACGTGATGGATGATCCAGCGCGGCACTCGATCGCCCGTGAGCGGTGCGAATTCGACTGTGGCGGCGCGCGCCTCGAGCGCCTTGTCCACCCTCGCCTTCTCGCCGGCGGGTGCGACGAGAATGAGCAACACGTCGGGAGCAGGATCCTTGAGATAGCCTTCGAGCGCGGCGCGCGCGTCCTTCCGCAGCGCGGCGACATCGCGCACGACGACTACGCGCCGCGAGGCCATCATGGGCGGAGTGCCAACCAGACTTCCGAGCGTTTCCGCATCGAGCTCGGCGGCGGCGCGAATGTCGAGATTGAAGTCGCGCGTGGATGGGTCGACGGCAGCCGCTACGAGCTCACGAACTGCCTGTTCCTTGAGGAAATCGTCGTCCCCGTGGAAGTAGTAGACACGCTCGAACTCGCCGCGCTGAAGCGACTTCCGGAAGGCGCGTTCCATGACCGCAGGCATCTCGTGAATATAGTGTCTGCGGTGTGTGGCGGAGTGCCGCGTGCATTGACGGCATCGGTTGCCGGCTCTGGTCGCGCGTGCTATTTCTCGGATCGCATCCCGTGCATTGCGCGCGACACATGCCGGTCGACTCCGGCTCTCTCCTCACCACGAGCTCCCGCTGCGTCATTCATTCGCCCCTCGCCGCCTCACGACATTCGGAGCCGTCGTGGCAGTCGCCTGCGCACTTGCCTGTTATCAGGAGAAGCCTCCGCAGCGCGCAACGGGCGCTCAGACGACGTCCTCGTCGGCCTCCGGCGACTCCGACGCGAAACTCGGGCTTCAGCCCATTCCGGCGACGCACGACACGGCGATTCGCGAGATCGATCAGTATCAACTCACCACGCAGCGGCTGCAGCAATGGACCGTGGCGAAGCACGCGCTCGATTCGCTCCACACGACGCATCCGGAAGTCGAGGCGCACATCAGGGCGGGCGCGCGGCCGAAGACGGTCGACGAGGCAGGGAAGAGGTTCGATGAGGAGCCCGCAATGCACGCCGCGCTGCAGCGCGCCGGGATGAGCGGCAAGGATTTTCTACTGACGTCGATCGCCCTTCAGCAGGCGATGAGAGGATATCAGCTGAAGGCCCTGGGCAAGCTGGACGCGAGCAAGGTGCCCCCGGTGGTTCTGGGAAACATCGTGTTCGTCGCTGCACACATGCCGGAGCTCATGGGATCGATGGCCGCCGGAGCGCCCCGTAGTCGCCCCACGCCCTGATCGCTATCGGCCGAGCAGCTCCTCGCTGGCGAAGCGCACGGGCGCCTGGTCGACGAGCATCGCCGCCGGCCACACCGGCAATCCGGCGCTCGCGCTCGCGACGAAGCTCGAGCTGGTCGCGGGATACGGCGCGTCGGCTGGCGTACTGGCGACCACGGGTGCGAGCGCGAGATTGCGCGCCTGCGCAGTCCAGTTGAAGGCCACCGCCGCCATGAAGCCGATCCCGACGACGCCGGCCGCTACGGCCGCGAACGAGCCGAGACCGGGGCCCCGATAGCGGGCCGCGCGCGCCTCCGCGTGCTCGATTCGATGCAGCGTGGTCGTGAGCCGGTCGTAAAAATCCGGCGACGGCTCGACGGGAGGCAGATTCCGCAAGACCATCAGGCCGCGCCGCATCGCCAGATCGTGGCGTGCGCAGATGCTGCACGACGCCAGATGCAGCTCCGCGGCGGATTGCTCCGCCGGCGGAAGCGTCTGGTCGACGAAGGCGAGGTACTGATTACGAAATTCGAGACAATCCATTCGGGCTACATCACTTCGGTATGGCCGAACACTGTACCCACCAGCATCCGACGGGTTCCGAATGATGTGTGCGGGATCACGCCCCCGCCAGCACTGAGGCCCGTTCTGGGGACCTAGCGCAGCCCTGGCTCGATGATCTGCGCGAAGGCGTTCCTCGCGCGGTTGAGCCGCGACTTGACCGTCCCGAGGTTGCAGTTCGTGATCTCGGCGATCTCCTCGTACGACTTCCCTTCGAGCTCGCGCAGGATGAACACCTGGCGGTGATGCTCCGGGAGCCGCGCTACAGATGCCTCGACGAGCGAGCGCAGATGGCGGCGACGATAGAGATCGTCCGGGCGCGAGTTCGTGTCTTCGAACTGCAGCGGACGGTCGTCGTCCTGCCAGTTCTTGCGAATCGTCTGGAAGAAGACCAGCGGATTGCGCGACCGGTTCCGAAGCTCGTTCTTGGCGAGGTTCGACGCGATCGTATAGATCCACGTGGAGAACTTCTTGGAACGATCGAAGCGCGCCATGTGCCGGTAAACCCGGATGAAGACCTCCTGCACGAGATCTTCGCCGCGCTCACGGTCGCCGATCGTCCGATAGATGAAATTGAGCAGGCGCGTTTGATAGCGCTCGACGATCTCCTGGAACGCTCGCTCTTCGCCGCCCAGAAACGAGGCGACCAGCTCCGCGTCTTCGAGCGTCTGCAGCTGAGCGCGGACCGATCCCGGTGCCACTGCCCTCGCTTCCATCGCCACGTTGGCCATCTTGGGTGTCCCCCAAAAACAAATTGAATACGCCCGACGACTTGGAAGCGGTGGCTTGCGCACGCGGTGCTTCCGTCGCTCGCAAACGAAAGGCAGGGGTCGTGCCCTGATGTTCCCCACTCTTGGCCACGACGCTAAGTCGTCGGCAGACAATCGCTTGCGTTCAGGGCGCTGAAACGAAACGTAGCAATGCCGAAAGAGCTTGTCTACTTTGGAGGACGAGGTAAACGCCTCTCGAGAGGACACATCGTGTCCCTTTCAAACGAGCTCAGCGGTCTAGGAAGAAGCCCGCAACGTACAGGATGCTGAGCGCCGTCTTGGCGTCGTTGATCGTTCCATTCTTGATCAGCCGGAGAGCCGCCGACATCGCAGTCGGTACCGCTTCGACGAACTCATCCTGCTCCAGTGCGCTGTCTCCCCGCTCGAGTCCCGTCGCCACGAAGAGGTGGATCTTCTCATCTGTGAAGCCGGGGGTCGTGTACATCGTGTACAGGTGCTCCATTTTCGCCGCCGTACAACCCGTCTCCTCGCGGAGCTCTCGCACTGCGCATTCCTCCGGCGGCTCCCCTGGCTCCAACCGTCCCGCCGGTATCTCGTAAATGAACCCGTCCGCCGCATAGCGATACTGGCGAATGAGCAGGATCGTCGGATCGTCGCTGGCTGGATCTCCGAGAAACGGAAGCACGGCGCTCGCCCCGGAATGCCGGATCATCTCGAGCTCGCCAACCTTTCCGTTCGGAAAGCGAACCTTGTCGATGTCGAGATTGATCACCCGTCCCGTGTACTCACGCCGGGTCGAGACCTGGCCGAGTTTCTGCGAGTCGGTCACCGCTCCGGCCGCCCTTCGGCGTCATAGAGGCTTACGGGTCCGGCGTCCAGCTCTTCGAGCGCCGCCGCGATCACGGCCGGATCTCCAACGACGACGAGCTGCAGCTGGTCGGGATGCAGATGTTTGTCCGCTGCGTGCAGCACGTCCATGGCCGTCACGCGTCGGATGCTCGCGCGATAGGTGTCGAAGTAGTCGTTCGGCAGACCGTACACCGTGAGCGCCGCGAGCGCGCGCGCAATCGAGTCCGTCGTCTCGTAGCGAATCGGAAACACGCCGTCGAGATAGCTCGTTGCCAGGGTGAGCTCGTCCTCGCTCACGGCATCCGCGCGGATGCGAGAGATCTCGAGGAGAATTTCGCGCGCAGCCGCGGCGGTGACATCGCTCTTCACGGCGGTCGAGACCACGAAGGGACCGGCGCCGCGACGCCAATCGAAGGACGAGTGCGCCCCGTACGTGTACGCATGCACCTCGCGCAGATTGAGATTGATCCGCGAGGAGAACAATCCGCCGAGCAGCCCGTTGAGAATGAGCGCGGGAAAATAATCGGGATGACTGCGCGGCAGCCCTACCTGTCCGACGCGAATCTCCGACTGCGGTGCATCTTCCTTGCGCACGATGTGCACGGCGCGCGCGGTGCGCGCCGGCTTGTCGCTCACGGCGCTCGTGCTCGCGCCGCCGCCGGACCAGCTGCCGAACAGTCGCTGGGCGAGGGCGACGCCCTCGGATACGGCGATGTCGCCCACGAGGATGAGCGTGCCACCGGGCGGACGGTAGCGCGCCTGATAGAAGCGCTCGACCGCAGCGCGATCGATCGACTTGACGGATGCGACGTCTCCGTGCTCCGGGCTCGCATAGCGCGACGACTCGTCGTACAGGAACCGCGTGAACATCTCGTCCGCCAGACCGCGCGGCTCCGTTCGCAGCTGCAGGAGATCCGCCAATCGCTCGGCCTTGATGCGTGCCAGCTCTCGCTCCGGAAACGCCGGCTCGAGCAGCACTTCTGCGAACAGCGCCATCGCGTCGTCGAGATGCGGTGCGAGCACGGTCATCGAGAGCATTGCCGCGTCCCAATCGGCCGACGCACCGACCGCGGCGCCCCAGCGTTCGAACTGCTCGCTCAGTGCATCGCCGTTTCGCGTGCGGGTCCCCTCGAGCAGCATTCGCGCAGTGAGCTCCGCCACCCCGTACGCGCTCGCGGGCTCGGACGCCGCACCCGCGTCCGCGACCAGAACCGCCGAGACGATCGGCAGCTTGTGCACCGGTGCGACGATGACACCGAGTCCATTGTCGAGCGTGACACGCTCGAAGAATGGAAAGCGATAATCACGCGGCGGTCCCGGTGCCGGACGCGTCGAGCCCGTGGTCGGTGCGGTCACCGTTCGGCCCCGACGGGCTCCTGAAACACATCTCGTGCGCTGGTTTCGGCGGTGCCGTCTGCAGGGACGTACACGAGGCTCACACGATTGTCCTCGCCGAGCATTTCCCGCGCGAGCCGACTCACCTGGGCAGCCGTGACGCGTTGATAGCGTTCAGTCTGCTCGTTGACGAGGGTGGGGTCGCCAAGATAGGTCGCGAACATCGAGAGCTTGTCGGCCCGGTCACCTGCCGATTGCAGCGAGCTCACGAGCGCAGTCTCGAGTAGTGCAACGGCACGCTGGACGTCACTGTCCGTGACGCCTTCACTCCGTACCCGGTCGATCTCGCGCACGACCTCTGTCTCCAGCACCTCGGCGGAAATGCCCGGCCGCGCGGTGGCATCGGCGATGAGCAGGTCGGCGCCCTTCGCGAGATCGAAAGTGAACGCGGATGCTTCGGATGCGATCTCGCGATCGCGAACGAGCGCGCGCTGGAATCTGCTCCCCTTGCCGGTACCGAGGATCGCCGCCAGCACTGTCGCGACGTAGTGCGCCTCGGTTCCGAACACAGGCGCACGGAACCCCAGGAAAAGCCGCGGCAGCATCACCGTATCCGGCACCACCTGGCGCTCCCAGCCGCCGAAGCGCGCAGGAACCTCCATCGGTGGAAGCGGCGGCTTGCCGCTTCCACGTGGAATCGGCCCAAAGAACTGCTCCACCAGCGCGCGCGCCTCCGCAGGATCGAAATCGCCCGCTATCGACAGCACGGCATTGTCCGGCGTGTAGTACGTCGCGAAGAACTGCGCGATATCCTCGAGACTCGCCTCGCTGAGATCCTCCATCGACCCGATCAGCGAATGATGAAACGGATGATTCGGCGGAAACGCGAGCGCCGGCAGCCGCTCCCACCACGTGCCATAGGGCTGATTGTCCACGCTCCAGCGCCGCTCGTTCTTCACGACGTCGCGCTGCGTGTCCAGCTTCTGCTGCGTCATGGCGGGAAGCAGCTGCCCCATGCGGTCCGCCTCGAGCCAGAGCGCGATCGCCAGCTGATTCGAGGGAACGGTCTCGAAATAGTTCGTACGGTCGAGCCAGGTTGATCCGTTGAGCGTCCCGCCCGCTCGCTGCACGATCTCGAAGTGCTCGTTCGCGCCCACGTGCGCCGAGCCCTGGAAGAGCATGTGCTCGAAGAGGTGCGCGAAACCGGTGCGACCCGGACGTTCGTTCGCCGACCCCACGTGATACCAGAGGTTCACTGCGACGATCGGCGCCGTGTGATCCTCCGACAGCGTCACCGCGAGGCCATTGGCCAGCCGAAACGTCACGATAGGAACTCGCATCGTCCAAACTTGCATAACTCGCGCGAAGCTTGGAACCCGCCGTCACGCGATCTTCACACGGCGTGGCTTGACACGCTACCCCAGTTCAACCCATGTTCACGGCCCGCTGGAAATGCGCGCTTCTGGTAAGCGCTCACGACTGTGCGGACCTACGACTCCCGATGGATTCAACGAGTCTTCGCGCGATGGCGTGCGTAGCAATCCTTTCTCACCGGTACGGAGGTAGTGATCATGGCAGCTGATTTCTCGCTGGGCGAATCCCTCGTGGGCGATGGCAATGAGGTCGCGCACATCGATCTCATCATCGGCTCCAAGTCGGGTCATGCGGGTCAGGCGTTCACGAACGCGCTGACGAACAACAAGGACGGCTTCACGACGCTGCTCGCCGTGGTTGCACCGAATCTCCCGGCCAAGCCGGACACGATCCTGTTCAACAAGGTCACGATCAAGGGCGCGAAGCAGGCGGTTCAGATGTTCGGTCCCGCGCAGGCAGCTGTCGCACGCGCCGTCGTCGATTCCGTCTCGGCCGGCGTCATCCCGCGCGACCGCGTCGAGGATCTCGTGGTCATCGTGGGCGTGTTCATCCACTGGGATGCATCGGACGACAAGAAGATCTACGCCTACAACTATCAGGCGACCAAGGAGTCGATCGCTCGCGCCATGAAGAATGAGCCGAAGGTCGATACCGTCATCTCCTCCGCGAAAACGGCCACGCACCCGTTCGCTGGCGGCGCTGATAGCAAGTAACGGCATGGCGCCCGACGCCACGCAATTCCCATCGAGGGGCGAGGATATCTCGCCCCTCGATGCATTTCGGTCGTAGTAGCTTTCGCATTCGCCTCCCGGATCAACCTCATTCCGACGTCACCATGCTGAAACTCTTGCTGCAGCTCGACAGCTCGCGACTTCCGAGCGTCTTCGATCAGGTCGTTGCTTACGATGCAGGTGCCGATCGCATCATGAGTGAAGGAGGCGTCACGGAGGGTGAGGTTCGCGATCTCGTGCACGGGTGCATCTTCACGCGCGGCCCGAAGGATCTGAAGAACACCGCGATCTTCATCGGTGGCTCGGACATGTCCGCGGGCGAGAAGCTGCTCGTCGCCGCGAACAAGGCCTTCTTCGGCCCGATGCGCGTTTCAACGATGCTCGATTCGAATGGATCGAACACCACCGCGGTCGCCGCCGTCGTCAAGATCACCCAGGCACTCGGCGGCAGCGTGCAAGGGCGCAAGATCGTCGTCACCGCGGGCACTGGCCCCGTCGGCACCCGCGCGGCCGGCCTCTTCGCAAAGGCCGGCGCTGACGTCACGATCACCTCACGCAAGCCGGAGGACGGTGAGCGCGTGTCCAAGGAGATCTGCAATCGCTTCGGCGGAACGGTGCATTCGCTGCCGCTGCGCGATCCTTCGCAGGCCGCGGCCGCGGTCGAGGGCAACGAGGTGCTCCTCAACGCGGGCCCGGCAGGCGTGATGCTCATTCCCCGCGCCGCGTGGGGAGGGAAGCTCAAGGTCGTCGTCGATCTCAACGCCGTGCCGCCGCTCGGCATCGAAGGTGTCGAGGTGAACGATGACGGCGCCACGCGCGAAGGCGCGATCGCGTTCGGCGCGCTCGGCGTCGGAAATTTCAAGATGAAGCTGCACAAGGAGTGCATCGGGCGGCTGTTCACGCGCAACGACCTCGTTCTCGATGCGGAAACGATCGAGGACGTGGCGAAAGAGATCATGAAGAAGTAGCAGGCGCCCACACACGGCATCACGCGTGCTCGCCGTCGGCATCGATCCCGGCACGATCAGCATCGATGTGTGCGCGCTCGATGACGGCGCGCTCGTGCTCGACCGCTCGATTCCCACCGCCGACGCGCTCGCCGATCCCGCATCGTTCGCAGCGATGCTCCGCGACCTCGACGCGGATCTCATCGCGGGCCCGTCGGGCTACGGGCTCCCGCTCACCACCGTCGCCTCCGCCGATGCCCGCGCGCTGCGTCTCGCGTATCTCTCCGCGCCCGGCGAGCAAGGAGGAATCGGCGGGCTGCGTGCGCTCGGCGCCGCGATGGCGGAGGCCGAGCTGCCGGTGGTGTTCACGCCGGGCGTGATTCACCTCGCGTCCGTTCCGGCGCATCGCAAGATCAATCGCGTGGACCTCGGCACCGCGGACAAGCTGTGCGCGGCGGCGCTCGGGATTCGTGAGCAGAGCTCCCGGCGCGGCTGCGCACTCAATGAAGTCTCCTTCATCCTGCTCGAGCTGGGCGGCGCGTTCAGTGCGGCGATTGCAGTGCTCGACGGTCGCATCGTCGACGGGGCAGGTGGAAGCGCGGGACCACTCGGCATGCGCGCCGCCGGTGCGCTCGATGGCGAAGTCGCGTACCTCGCAGGCACCGTCACGAAGGAGCTGCTGTTCCAGGGCGGAGTGGAAAGCATCGTCGGCCGATCCGATGTGTCGCTCGAACAGCTGTCCATGGGCTCGACGCGAGACGAGAGCACGGCGTGGCTCGCGTTCATCGAGAGCGCGATGAAGGCGGTCGCCGCTCTGCGCGTCTCCGTGGCCACGCCGTACGAGATTCTGCTGTCCGGGCGAGTGGCGCGCGCCCCGAGTGTCGTGCGCGAGCTGCATCTTCGCCTGAGCACGATCGCTCCCGTACGCCGATTGCACGGCTATGCCTCCGTTGCGAAGGAAGCCGCTCAGGGCGCGGCGCTCATTGCGGACGGGCTCGCCGGGGGCAAGCACGCGGCACTCACCGATGTGATGGGCATTCGTGAAGCCAGTGGCACGGTGCTCGATCACCTCAAGATCATCACGCCGGAAGCAGCGCTTCGGCGTCTCGGCCTGTGACACGCGCGCGCACCTCGGTGATCATTGCCGGAGTCTCCGTGCGGGCGCTCGCCGAGTCGGCGGCGCGCGCGGGTGAGGACGTCACGGCGCTCGATGCGTACGGTGATCTCGATCTTCGACGCATCGCTCGCGTGGTCACCGTTCCGCGTGCAGGCAGCCGTGCATTCGATGCGATGCGCGCCGCGCGGGTCAGCCGGCGCATCGATGCCGGGGCGGTGGCATACGTGTCCAACTTCGAGAACGCGCCCGATGCGGTCGACGCACTTGCACGCGGGCGGACGCTGCTCGGCAATTCCGCAGCGGCGCTGCGCCGCGTGCGCGATCCGCTGGCGTTGGCGCGCGCGCTCCCGCGCCTGGGCGCGCATACGCCCGCCGTGCGCGCATCGGCGCCGCTCGCGTCGGATGCGACCCGATGGCTGCTCAAGCCCCGGCGCTCGGGAGGGGGTCACGGCATCGTGCGTTGGGTGCGTGGAATGCCGGTGCCTCGCTCGGCGATCGTGCAGGAGCGAGTTCGTGGCAGCGCGGGCTCGATCACCTTCGTCGCTGACGGCGCGCACATCGTTCCGTTCGCGATCACGCGGCAGCTCTCGGGCGACCCGGCGTTTGGTGCCGCCGGATTCACGTACTGCGGAAGTATTCTCGAGCCGCACCAGCCCGAGCTCTTTGCGAATGCGTGCGAGCTCGCCGCGCTGATCGCGCACGAGTTCGGGCTTCGTGGCGCGTGCGGCGTCGATTTCATCGCTCGTGGAGCGGTGCCGTTCGCGCTCGAGGTGAATCCCCGTCCCACAGCATCAATGGAGCTCGTCGAACGCGCGACGGGACGGTCCATCTGGCTCGCACACGTCGCCGCTTGCAGGGGCCACGCGAATGCGATCGCGATTCTCGGCACCGCGGCATCGCTCGCTCACGGCAAGGCGGTGTTGTACGCACGCCGACCCGTCGTGCTCGGCGACACCGACCGCTGGCTCGCGGACGACGATGTGCGCGACATACCTGCGCCTGGCGAGCGCATCGCGCGCGGAAGCCCGATATGCACTATCTTCGCGAGTGGGCGCACGAGCGCGCTCTGTTACGCCGCCCTGGTTCGGCGCGCACGGATACGATTTGCGGAGATCGAGGGACGAATGCGTCGCAAGAGCGCGTGAGCGGATCTGGACGGGTGGAGGAGAATGCCGTCTGCCTTGGATGCGGATGTGCCTGCGACGACATCGCCGTGGTCGTCGAAGGCGGGCGCATCACCGAGGCGCGCAACGCATGTCCGCTCGGCGTTCGCTGGTTCGGCGACGGCTCGCTTCCCGGCGCCGTGCTCGGCGGACGCTCCACGGCCATCGAGGAAGTGGTCGGCGAGATAGCTTCCGTGATGCGCGCTGCGCGCGCTCCGCTCGTCTATCTCGCGCCCGATCTGACGAGCGAAGCACAGCGCGCGGCCGTCGCGATCGCGGACCAGCTGCACGCCTTCGTCGACGGTGTGACGTCGGCCACCGCGGCGGAGGGAATTCTCGCCAGTCAACGGCGCGGCCGCGCGGGCGCAACTCTGGGTGAGATCCGCAATCGTGCGGACGTGCTCGTGTTCTGGGCGGTCGATCCCGCGCTCTCCTACCCGCGATTTCAGAGTCGCTATGCGCCGAACCCTGTGGGCGTTCATGTGCCGAACGGACGCGCCGGTCGCACGGTGATCGCCGTCGACGTGGGCTCGCAGCGCGGACCGAGCGACGCGGACATGCGCATCCAGATGACGGCCGAAGAAGAGCCACTCTTCTTCGCCTCGCTGCGCGGGTATCTCGCTGGACGCACATTCGGTGGCGCGCGGATTGTCGCACGCGTGATGGAGCTCGCGACGCGGCTCACTCGCGCGAAGTACGCCGTCGTCGTGACGGACGCCGAGTCGCCGGCCCCGGCGGGAGCGACCCCCGGCATGCGCGCGGACTCGCTCATCGCGCTCACGCAATCGCTCAACGCGACCACGCGCGGTGCGCTCTGCACCCTGCGGGCCGGCGGCAATCGCAACGGGGCGGACATGGTGCTCACCTGGCAGACGGGATTTCCAATCGCGGTCGACTTCTCGCGCGGCGCTCCGAGGTACACGCCCGAAGATGCGGCACTCTCGAGACTCGCGCGCGGAGCATTCGATGCCGTGCTGCTGGTAGGTGCCACGGCCGCGCTGCCCGATGCCGTCTCGGCTGCGCTCCGCGGTGTGCGCACGATTGCGATCGGACCGCGCGCGAGCGAGAGCGCGATCGGTGCGAGCATCCGTATCGATACCGGGGTGGCCAGCATCCACGAATCAGGCATCGCGTTGCGCACCGACGACGTCCCGCTGCCGCTTCACGCCGTGCTGCCCACCCCGCGCGATACCGCATCGCTCCTCCAGGCGCTCGGCACCGCGATCGCTGCGACGAGAGGTGCCGCATGACGCAGCTCCGGATCACCGGCGGAGCGATTCACGATCCCGCGAACGGCATCGATGGTGACGTGCGCGACATCTGCGTCGATGGCGGACGCATCGTCGCTTCGCTTCCGGATGATGCACCGGTGCTCCGGGCGGACGGAATGGTCATCATGCCCGGCGGCATCGATATTCACGCGCACGTCGCATCCTCGAGCGTCAGCCTTGGCCGCCGCCTGCTTCCAGAGGAGCACGCACTCGACCCGGTGCGTCCTCCGGAGCTCGAGGACGGCACCATCCCGCGCTCCGGCACGGGCGGCACCGTTCCCAGCACTTTCACCACGGGCTATCGCTACGCCGGGCTCGGCTACACGACCGTCTTCGATGCCGCGGTGTCCGCGGCGGGCGCGCGACAGACGCACGCCGAGTTCGATGACACACCGATCATCGATGGCGGCTTCTTTGTCTTGCTGGGCAACGATGAGTATCTCCAGCGACAGATCGCCGCCAACGAAATCGGTCGCGCCCGGGACTACGCTGCCTGGATTCTGAAGTCCACGGGCGCGTACACGATAAAGATCGTGAATCCGGGCGGCATCGAGCTGTGGAAGCGCAACGTGCGTCAGGTGAGAACACTCGATGATCCAGTGGGATCGGCCAACGTGACGCCGCGACGAATTCTCGAGGTGCTCGCGGATGCCGCGAACGAGCTCGGTCTTCCACATCCCGCGCACATCCACTGTAACAACCTTGGAGTCGCGGGAAACGTGGCGACGACCATCGAGAGCATGCGCGCGCTCGAGGGTCGCCGTGCACACTTCACGCATCTGCAATTTCACAGCTACGGCGGGGAGCCCGGGAAGTCGTGGAGCTCGGCCGCGCGACAGGTCGCCGAATACGTGAACGGCCATCCCGAAGTGACGGGTGATGTCGGTCAGGTGATGTTCGGGGATGCAACAACGCTCACCGCCGATGGCGCGGTGGAGTATCTGCTGCACACGAGTACCGGAAGGAAGTGGATCAATTCCGATGTCGAGCTCGAGACCGGCTGTGGCATCGTCCCGTACACGTACAAGGACAAGGCAGCCATCGCCTCACTGCAGTGGGTCGTCGGGCTGGAGCTCTTCCTGCTCTCCGCCGATCCATGGCGGATGGTGCTCTCCACGGATCATCCGAATGGCGGCTCCTTCATGAGCTATCCGGATCTCATTCGGCTCCTCATGGATCGCGCGTATCGCGACGAGAAGCTCAAGAGCGTGAATCAGAAGATGCTCGCCGGCAGCGCGCTCGCCGATGGCATCACGCGCGAGTACACGCTCAACGAGATCGCGATCATCACGCGGGCCGGTCCCGCACGCCAGCTCGGGCTTTCGAACAAGGGACACCTGGGCGTTGGCGCGGACGCGGACATCACGATCTACAGCCGCGATGCCGACTACGCGAAGATGTTCTCGACGCCGCGTTACGTGCTCAAGGCCGGCACGCTCGTGGTCGAGGAAGGACAGCTGCGCCGCGCGCCTTCAGGGAAGCGCCTCTTCGTGCAGCCCGGATACGACGATGCGCTGCTTCGCGACCTCGGCAGGTACTTCGAAGCGTATTCCTCGATTCAGCTCGCGAACTATCCGGTCACCGGCTTGCGCGATGCCCCGGTCGCGACGGGGGCCCGCTGATGGAGATCCGCGGCGTGCAGATCGACGACACCTTCGCCGAGGCGTTCGGGATGCGCGGCGTGCGCATCATCATCACGGCGAAGAATGAGAAGTGGGCACGTGAATCCGCGAGCAAGCTCACGGGGTTCGCCACGTCGGTCATCGCGTGCAAGTGCGAAGCCGCGGTCGAGCGTGAGCTGACCCCATCGGAAACGCCGGACGGTCGTCCCGGCATCAGCGTCCTGCTGTTCACCATGGACTCCGACAGTCTTCCGAAGCGCGTGATCGAGCGCATTGGGCAGACGGTGCTCACGTGCCCGACCACCGCGTGCTTCGACGGGCTTCCGGATCTTCCGGATCGCATTGCGATCGGAAAGCCGCTGCGCACCTTCGGCGATGGCTTCCAGGCGAGCAAGATGATCGGCGGCCAACGGTACTGGCGCGTGCCGGTGATGGAAGGCGAATTCCTGATTCAGGAAACGTTCGGCAAGGCAAAAGGCGTGGGTGGTGGAAATTTCTTGATTCTTGCCGAGAGCGCCGAAGCGGCGCTCGACGCGGCGGAGGCGGCGGTCGGCGCGATGTCCGGGATGCCCGGCGTGATCCTGCCTTTCCCCGGTGGCATCGTGCGGAGCGGAAGCAAGGTGGGAGCGAAGAAGTACAAGGGCATGATCGCATCCACCAACGACGCCTTTGCGCCAACGCTTCGCGCAATCGCGCAGACCTCGTTGCCGGCGGGCGTGAACTCCGTGCTCGAGATCGTGCTCGATGGACTCGACTTCCGATCGATCGCCAAGGCGATGCAAATGGGTATCGATGCGGCGTGCCGGGAAGGCGTGCGCTCGATCACCGCCGGAAACTACGGAGGCAAGCTCGGCCCATATCACTTTCACCTGCGCAAGATCATGAGCGGCGACCTGGACGATGCTCCGAAGGCAGATGCGCCCAAGCCGGCAGCTGCGACATGAGCGATCGTATCACGCTCACGCTTCGCTCGCCGCTCGAACGCGCACTCGATGCGGATGCCATCGCCCCCGACCGCTTCGCAGGGCTCGGATCGCAGGAGATCTCCGCACTTCCCCTGTGGGATGGACGCAATTCCGTCGCACTCGGCGATGTGTTCGCGGTGAACGGCGAGCGGTCGCAGACCGTCGCGCTCGAGGGTGATCTCACGCGGCTCAATGGCGTTGGCACCATGATGGCCGGGGGCACGCTCGAGATCCATGGGTCGATCGGGAACGCGGTGGGTGCGCGCATGCGAGGCGGCGCGATCAGAGTGCAGGGAAGTGCGGGCGATGACGCGGGAAGTGCGATGGCGGGCGGATCACTCGTCATCGCCGGAGATGCGCGCGATCGGGTGGGTGGCGCGCTGCAAGGTGCCTCGAAGGGGATGACGGGTGGTGACATCATCGTGCGCGGCAGCGCGGGCCGCGAATGCGGCGCGCGCATGCGGCGTGGAATTCTGTACTGCACTTCCGTGGGAGCGGGCGCAGGACTCGGGATGATCGCCGGCAACATCATCGTGTCCGCCGCGATCGGCGACGGTGCGGGAGTCGGCAACAAGCGCGGCACCATCGTCGCGCTCGGCGGCATCATGGTGCCCCCCACGTATGCCTATGCGTGTACCTACCGTCCTCCGCACCTGTCGCTCATGCTCCTCTACCTGCGCTCGCATTACGCTCTCTCCCTGGATGACGCGCAGCTGCACGGCCTCTTCAAGCGATACAGCGGTGATCTCGCCGAGATCGGCAAAGGAGAAATTCTCGAATGGCAGGCGACCTGATGACCGTGATGAATCTCAACGATCGCGCGTGGAAGATCGCTGACGACCTCGCATCGCGCGCGGATGAGCTGCGTCTCTCCGTGCAGACACTGCCCTCCGGCGCCCGCGTGATCGATGCCGGTATCGACGTCCGCGGTGGCTACGGAGCCGGCATCGGACTCGCGGAGCTCTGCATGGGCGGGCTCGGACACATCCGACTTGCGGAGCTGCAGATCGGGGGAATCGCAATTCCAGGCGTCGAGGTCTGGACCGATCATCCGGCGGTCTCGTGCATGGCGTCGCAGTATGCGGGGTGGGCGCTCTCGGTAGGCAAGTACTTCGCGATGGCCTCCGGCCCGCTGCGCGCACATGCGCGCGTCGAGAAGGAGCTCTTCGACAAGCTCGCGTACGCGGAAACTGCGACGCGCGGGGTGCTCGTTCTCGAGGGCCGCACGATTCCGACGGAGGAAGCGGTCGCGCTCGTGGCGCAGAAATCGTCGCTCCAGCCATCGCAGATCACGTTCGCGATCGCACCCACGGCGAGTCTCGCCGGAGGAGTACAGGTCGTCGCGCGAGTCCTCGAGACCGGATTGCACAAGATGGAGGTGCTGGGTTTCGATGTGCGCCGTGTGGTGAGCGGAGTGGGCACCGCTCCGCTCCCCACGCTCGCAAAGAATGATCTGCGCGCGATCGGGCGAACCAACGACTGCATTCTCTATGGCGGCCAGACCTCGTTCGTCATCGATGCCTCCGACGAGGAGCTCACGGATCTGGCCGCGAAGCTGCCGGCGTCTTCATCCAACGACTACGGCACACCATTCTACGAAACGTTCAAGCGCTACGACGGGGACTTCTACAAGATCGACAAACTCCTGTTCAGCCCCGCGGAAGTGTGGCTCACGAGCGCGACCACCGGAAAGACCTTTCACGGCGGGCTGCTCAACTCGGAGGTGCTGCGGCGATCGTTGCTCGACGAGTGAGCGGCGCTGGTTCCGCATCCTTTGGGGAATTGGTATGTTCTGTCGCCCTGGGTGCTCAGGGATCGACCCTCAATGGAGAAATGCTATGCGTTCCTTTGCCCCGCTTGCCGCGGCCCTGCTCGCGCTCGCGTGTTCCAAGCCCGCATCCACGCCCGCGACTGACTCGGCGACGGGCTCAATGAAAGACACTACCGCCGCGATGGCTCCGGCTGCCGCTGCTCCAGCGCCCGAGGCGCCAGGCTACCTGGTGGACGTGCTCTATAACCATCCGAAAGACACCGCTGCATTCGAGAAGTACTACGCCGCCACCCATTTGCCGTTGGTCACCGCCAAGGCGAAGGAGATCGGATTCTCGAAGGCAGTGCTCATCAAGTTCACGAGCAATGCCGACGGCTCGAAGCCGGCGCATTATCGCGAGGCGCAGCTCTGGTTTCCAACCGAAGCGGCGCTCAAGGCCGGAACGGCCACGGAGGGATTCAAGGCGGTCGCGGGAGATCTGAAGAACTTCTCCACCGGAGGGCAGATCGTGCTCATCGGAGCGGAGACCCGCTAGAGCGAACCGCGACCATACGTCCGACCGGCGTATGGTCGCCCCCCGCTTTTCACGACCATGAAGATTGCCGTTCTCAGTGCGCGCAGCGGCTGGCATACTGACGAGCTGCAGCGCGCCATTCGCGAGCGCGGCCACCAGCCATTCCTCCTCCCGTATGAATCGCTCGTCGCGCGCCTGGGGGCGCATGCGAGAGGCGCACCGAGGCTGGGCGCCACCGAGCCCGATCTCTTCGACTGCGACGTCGTGCTCGCGCGCATCATTCCCAACGGCTCCCTC
>DATGDQ010000540.1:0-8505 GCA_035310785.1 Gemmatimonadaceae bacterium
CGCAGTGCCTCATAGCACTGTGCACAACGAGCATACCGGTGATGGGTGCAAGCCAGTACACCCAATGACCATCCCAGAATCCCCCAACGACGGCTGGCCCCAGCGATCTCGCCGGGTTCATCGACGCTCCCGTGAGCGGCCCGCCCATCAGGGCGCAGAATCCGACGGTCAGCCCCACCGCGAGCGCTGCAAAGCCGGAAGGCACTCGCTCATCCGTCGCGACTGCCATGATGACGAGCATCAGCGCGAACGAGAGCAGCCACTCGATCGCGAACGCGCCGCCGGCGCCGATGCCCAGAGCGCGCGTGGGGACGGTGGCTCCCATCTGCCCGACGGCTCCCAGCACGGCGCGCAAGACGCCGGACGCTGCCAAGGCGCCCAGGCATTGCGCGGCGATGTATGGAATCACGTCACGCGTCGGAAATCGCCGCACGGACCAGAATCCGATCGTGACCGCCGGATTGATGTGAGCACCGGAGATGTGACCGAGCGCGAAGATCATCGCGGTCACAACAAACGCAAATGCGAGCGATACGCCGGCATGCGTGACCGCACCGCCGGATGCGGCGTTCACCATCACGGCGCCGGGACCGATCAGCACGAGAAGGAACGTGCCGATGGACTCGGCGATCAGCCGTCGCGCATCGGTCAACCGGCTTCTCCGTCGTCTTCGCTCGCCGCAGGAGCGAGCTTGCCGCCGGCGACGAGATAATCCGCGAACTCGTTCGGAAGATCGCTCCCCCGAATCGCCTGCACCGCCGCATCGAGATCGTACTCGACGCGAACGACCTCCACACTCACGTCCGACTTGTCGACGCCCAGAATCACATAGCCGGCGCGCCAGTCTCCATCCTTCGGCCGTCCGACGCTGCCCGTATTCACGAAATGGATGCCGGCGATGCTCCGATGCCACGGCACGTGGGTGTGGCCGAAGCACAGCACGTCGCCCGATTTCGCGCCCGCAATCTCCGCCATCCGCGACAGGAACGAGTCGGGGCGATCTTCCGTGAGATAGAGCGTGTTGAGCGTCGGCGCGCCGTGGACGAGCATCACCGTCGGGCCGGACACGTGCCCCCCGAGCGGGCGGAGATCGATGCGGAACGGCAGCGACGCGAGCACGCGCTTCACCTCGGCGGAGACGTGCTCTCTCGTCCACTCGAACGAGAGATGCGCCAGCTCGGCCTGCCCGGGATCCTCGTACTTGCAGCCGCAATGCTTGTAGTCGAGACCAACGGTCGAGTCGTAGTTTCCGGCGATGCCCGTGATTCTCGCGGACAGAATTCTCTGAACCGTCTCGTTCGGCCACGGTGCATAGCCAACGAGATCGCCCAGGTGATAGGCGGCGTCGATGTCCGAGCGCGATGCGATGTTCGCGAGCACCGCCTCCAGCGCGGGCAAGTTCGCGTGCACATCGGAGAGGAGCGCGTACCGCATCAGGCGGACTTGCCGAGCGGGAGGCACATGACAGTCGCCGACGCACAGCACTCGCTCACGAATTCGCCCGTCTGTCGTACCGCGTCCGGAACCGAATCGCGCGACGTCTTCACGAAGCCGAAGCTCGGGAAGTAGCGGTCGGCCGTCGTCGTGAGCAGGTAGAGCGCGCGTATGTTCTGCGACTCCGCCTCGGCGATGATGCGCTCGACGAGCTGGCGACCGAGTCCACGGTCACGCCAATCGGCCGCGACCGCGGTCGACCGAAGCAGCGCGTGCTCGCAGCAGATCTCGAGTCCGACCACTCCCACCACGCGCCCATCGCTCTCCGCGACGATGAAGTTGCAGAGCGCATCCGCAACGCCGGCCACCGTGAGGCCGCTCGCGACGAGAAGCTCTTCGACCGGGCCGAGATCCGCGTCGAGGGCGGGGCGGAGGGTGACGCTCGGGGTACCGATTGCATGTGTCATGATCCACCATCTCCACAATGGAATTTGGAACTGCGCGCCTACGCGCAGCACTCGCTCCCGCAGCATCGCGCTTCGCTCGACGCGGGCTTGGTCGCGCGCACGAATGCGCTGAGAAACTTTCCGTCGATCTCCTGCGCCACCGCCTCGACATCGAGGCCCGACTGCGCCAGAAATGCGGCGGCGTCCTTCGCCTCGTAGAAACGGGTCGGCTCGAACGTCGGATTCTCGAAGCCGACCTCCTCGAGCAGACGTGCGAACTCCGACTCCTCGAGCGCGCCCGCGATGCACCCCACCCACAGCTCCATGCTCTGTCGCACCGCAGCCGGCACCTCGCCTCGCACCACGACGTCGCTCACCGCAAATCGCCCGCCCGGCTTGAGCACGCGAAACGCCTCGGAGAGTACGCGTCGCTTGTCACCCGACAAGTTGATGACGCAGTTCGAGATGATCACGTCCACCGACGCATCCGGGAGCGGGATCGACTCGATCTCTCCCTTGAGGAACTCGACGTTCTCGACACCCGCCTCCTTCTGATTGCGGCGTGCGAGCTCGAGCATCGAGTCGGTCATGTCGAGCCCGTAGGCCTTCCCCGTGGGTCCGACCCGTCGCGCCGACAACAGCACATCGATTCCTCCACCGGAGCCGAGATCCAGCACGACTTCACCCGGCGCGAGCTCGGCGAGGGCGGTGGGATTGCCGCAGCCGAGCGACGCGAGCACCGCGGCCTCCGGCAGCTCGTCGATCTCCCCGTTGACGTAGAGGTTGGACGTGATGGGATCCGTCTGTCCATCGAAGGCGGCACCGCCGCAGCACGAGTTGATCGTGCCCGCTTGCGGGGCGCAACACGCACCACCCGCCGCCTGCGGGAGCTCGACACTCGCGAGCACGCGTCGCGCCGCATCTCCGTACTTGCCTCGTACCACCTCTGTCAGCTCAGGCGTGTTCGACATTGCGATCACCGTTAATCAAGAATTGTTGATGTATAGTGCACGATCGTAACTCGATTCGCAACAACGGCTAGCAGCAGCGACCGATCTTCTTCAGCTCCCGCCGGTGGGCCACTGGCTGGAGCGCGACACTCATGTCGTGCAGTTCTGCGAGCGCCTCCGGCACGATGGCGTAGTACGACCATCGTCCTTCCTTGCGATCGGTCAACAGTCCGGCATCCTTGAGCACGCGCAGATGAAACGAGAGCCGCGACTGCGCCGCGTCCAGCTCGTCCGCGAGCTCGCAGACGCAGCGCTCGCCGCCCCGCAGCATCTCCATGATCTCGAGGCGCGTCTCGTCCGAGAGCGCATGAAAGAGCTCTGCAGCGCGCGCCATCTTCGACTCCACAACGTTCGTCATGGCTGGGAATATATCAACATATTTTGATTAGTCAAGTCCGCAGCACTCGGTGCTGCCGGACTGCCTCGACGGACATGGAACCGAGCCGTACGTGCAGAACACGCAGCAATCACCGGCCTTCGGTTTGAGCAGTACGTGGCAGCCGGCGCACTCGTGAAAGAACACGCACGCAGTGATCGGCATCTCCAGCGGCTCCGCGTGTCCGCACGCCGGGCAGGTCAGGACGGAAACGAGCTCCATACGCGCTCAACTTACTCGGCGCCAGATTCGCCTGCTCTGCGTCGCCTTCCCTACTCCTATCGCGACAATCCCTCCCGCTCCCTCGGCAGCCCCGTCAGACGAAGATCCGACGGGTAGTCCGGCGGCTGCACGGGCGGCGTGCTCGCCTGCTCCTCGATCCGCTCCTCGTACTCGAGCACGTTGGCCGGGATGTAGGGCGTGTTCACCACGGGCATCGGCGCCGTCGCGTACTTCGCGCGCCACCGGCCCACCGACTCGTCGACCACCTCGTCGGTGATGCGCATGTCGTCGCGAGCGCCGTTGTGTCCCAGGCCGCCATCGATCGTGCGGTTGGCCGGTGCCCAGAGCCGATACCACAGCGTGAGCGAGTCGTGCAACGCGCTTCCGCTCGGCGGCGCGGTGTCCAGCGCCGAAGGGTTCAGCTCGAGCCTGCACGTGGACGTCACGCGCTCGACCATCCAGCGAAGCGCCAGTGTGGCGAGCCCGCGCTCCGCCCAGGGATAGCCGCCACCCACGTCAGAGTGCACGCCCGTGAACCATCGCTGCTCGATGCGCTGGCCGTGCTCGCGCGCGCTCGGCTGCTGCAGCCAGAGCGTCGGCACGAATGGGCGGCGCCGCTCATCCACCGCCACTGCATGAAAGGCGCAGTCCACCCAGCTGCTCAGCGTCACGTCGTGAAATCCGACGTAGAGTCGCGAGGTGAGGTGCCCGAGCAATCCCACGGGTACGCCGAGCGAGCCGACGGTGTCCCACACGCCGATGCACGTGATCCGAAAGTCGGGATGCGAGTGCTGCACACGAAAGTCCACCGACAGCTGCGCGCTCGGCGCGGTTGCATCGCCGCGCTTCTTGTACAGCCGGAACGCCTCGTGCACCGCGTCGTCGAGGCTCTTGCCGAGCGGCAGCTTTTCCGGATTGATGATCCCGCAGTTGCGCACGAGCCCCGCGAGACTGCGCACCGTGTACGCACCGCGGCTGAAGCCGAACAGGTAGACGTAGTCGCCAGGATGATAGTGATCGATGAGAAATCGATAGCACTCCTGGATGTTGCGATTGAGCCCGTAGCCTGTCGCACCACCGACCACGCGATCGATGAAGCCGCCGGTCCCCACACCTGGATGGTAATACGCGAGCTGCGGCGTGCCGTCGGTGGCGCGCTCCTTCACGAGCTGATAGGTGAGCCAGACGTTCGTCGTCGCGGAGTCGCCAACCGCGTCCGTCGACTTCGTGCTGTTCCACGTTCCGTCCGCGCAGATGACGATGCGCTTGTGCCGCTGGCGAACGACATCGGAGGGCTGGTTCTGGCGCAGATTCGACGGCGCCGTCCATCCGCCGCGCGCGGGCGGCGTGATCTGCAGCGCCTGTGCGCCGCGATCACCTCCGGTCATCTACTCCCGTTGAGTGCCTTGACCAGCTCTCGACGGATCGTGCGGCCGAGCCCTTCCTGGCTCGTGAACGGGTGCACCTTCTTCCACACCGGCAGCGGCACGACGGTCTTCGCCATCATGGGATGCCCGCCCGCGCTGCCGAACGCGCTGAAGCGACGCCGAATCCGCTCACCGAGCTTCGCGTTCGGCGAGAGGGAGCGCAGGCTCATCGCGAACTTTCCGCCGAATACGCCGGATACCGCAGAGATCTGCGCGCCCGCCATGCCGAGGCAGAACTCGGCGAGCTGCGCCACGATGTGCTCCTGATCGGCAGGGAGCAGCCCGAGATGCAGGTACGCGAGCCCATTGCGCACGCGCGCATGCTCGAGTGCCACTCCGAAACGGCGCAACGCGAGCGGCCGGTACATCGGATGCTGAATGCGCCGCAGCGCGACGTGATCCGCCCGCGGAAAGAGCAGTGCGAACATCTGCAGATCTTCATCGCTCGCCGCGCGCGAGAGCGATTTCGTGTCGGTGATGATGCCGTAGAGCAGCGCCGTCGCGAGCTTCGTCGTCACCCCATCCGCATCCGAGGCCAGCAGATACTCCGCTGCCATCGTGGCGCTCGCGCCGTAGTTCGTGCGCACGTCGCGGAAGCGCGCGTTGTACGAGCCCGTCGTCGGATGATGATCGATGACGGCGGCGACGCCCCCCGAAAGTCCGTCACCGAAATACGGCGGCTGCACGTCGACGAGAACGAGCGGTGCGAGCAGCGACAGTCGCTCCTTCGAGACGTGGCGCACGTGCTCGCGCAGCTCCGCGATCAGGCGCTGGTTTTCGGGTCGCGTGATCTGGCCGGCGGTGACGATCGGTGAGCGTGCGGCCGACAAACCGAGCGTGCGCCTGAGCGCGAGAGCCGAGGCGATCGCATCGGGATCGGGATCGTTCTGCACCAGGAAGGTGCAGCGCGACGCGCCGGCGAGCGCGCGACGCAGCGCACGCAGGCGCGCGCGCGCGGCTGGGTCCGCGCTCACCAGCGCGGCCAGCCTGCTGTGGATGATGTGGCCGCGCTGTCGGGCCGGCGTCATCCGTTCGTCAACGTCGCTCTCGTACGCCGATCAGGGTCCGCTTCGGACGACATACCGTTCGTCGTAACGGTCCATGGAATCGCGAATGACCTGCATCGCAAAGGGTGCCTGCTCCCATCCGATTGTTTGCACGCGCTTCCCTTCCAGATCCTTGTAGATGTGAAAGAAGTGCTCGACTTCGCGCAAGTAATGCTGTGGAATATCGGCGATGTCGAAATATTCCTCGTAGAACGGGTCGTTGCTCGGCACCGCGAGAATCTTGTCATCCGGCTCGCCGCGGTCCGACATGCGCAGGCAACCGATCGGACGCGCGTCGATCTGGCATCCCGGGAACGTCGGCTCGTTGAGCAGTACGAGGATGTCCGCCGGATCACGGTCCTCTGCCAGCGTGCGCGGGATGAACCCGTAGTCGGCCGGATAGTGAACGGCCGAGTAGAGCACGCGGTCGAGGCGGAAGAGCCCTGACTCCTTGTCCAGCTCGTACTTGTTGCGGCTGCCACTCGGGATCTCGACGACCGCGGTGACCTTCTCGGGCGGATGCGTCCCGGCCGAGAGGCCGTGCCAGGGGTGGATCAACGTGCGGCCTCAGCGGGCTGCCGCACCTCATCTCGCCGCATCGTGCCCTTGTAGCTCATCGGCTCTTCCTGCACGCCGAAGTTCGATGCGTTCAGCTCCGCGATGCGCGCCATCTCCTCGCTCGTGAGATCATTGAGGTCGCTCGCACTCGCGAACTCCGTGAGCTGCTCGTTGTCGTAGATGTTCGGCAGCGCCGAGACGATGCGCGGCTCGGCGAGAATCCACTTGAGGGCCGCCTGGCCCAGCGTCATTCGCCTGGTGAGAAAGTCGAGCGTGCGCACCTTCTGAATGCCGTTGATGAGCCACGAGCGCGGGCGGTGACGGCGATGATCGTTCTCCGCGAACACCGTGTCTTCAGTGTATTTGCCCTCGAGCATCCCCGAGGCGTGCGTCACGCGCACGTTGAACACGCAGTCGGGTGCATGCGCGCGGGCCGCCTCGATCATGGCGGTGCCGGGATGCTGCTCGAGGATGTTCCAGATCATCTGGATGGTGTTGATGTCCGGCTCGCGCTCGACGAGCTCGATCGCCTCGTAGAGCCAGCCGATCGCTGGTCCGAACGCCGCGCCCCACGCGCGAACTTTCCCTTCGCGCACGAGCTCGCGCATCGTTTCCCAGATCTCCGGCGTGCGCACGTGCTCCATCTTGACGTTGTGGAGCTGGAGCACATCGATGTAGTCGGTGTCGAGCCGCTCGAGGCACTTCTCGACGGCGAAGCGCATGAACTTGGGCTCGAAACGCTGCGGGAGCTCGCTCTGCCCGCGTCGCGCTTTGGCCGCTGCCTCGTCGTAGATGTCGTAGCCGATCTTGGTGGCGAAGATCACGTCACTTCGACGTCCCTTGAACGCCTGCGCGAGCTGGAGCTCGCTGCGTCCGTTGCCGTACGCGTCCGCGGCATCGAAGAACGTGACCCCGTGATCGTCGAGCGCGTGGCGCATCATGTCGATCGCCTGCTCGTCGGTGACGTCGCCCCACCAGCCGGTGGAGAGCGTCCAGAGGCCGAGCCCGACCTCGCTCGCGCGAACGCCGGTGCCGGGAAAGGTGCGGTATCTCATGACAGAAGTCTGGCCGCCTCGGTCGCGAAATAAGTGAGAATGAAGTCCGCGCCGGCGCGCCGAATGCCCATCAGCGACTCGAGCATTGCGCGCTCGCGATCAATCCAGCCACGCTCGGCTGCTGCAAGAAGCATAGCGTACTCTCCACTCACCTGATAGGCGGAAACGGGGTAGCCGGTCTCCTGTTTCACGCGTGCAACAATGTCGAGATACGGGCCCGCGGGCTTGACCATCACGGCGTCCGCGCCCTCTTCGATGTCGAGCCACACTTCGCGCATCGCCTCATCGGAGTTCGCGGCGTCCATCTGGTAGCCGCGCCGGTCACCGGACTGCGGCGTCGACTCTGCGGCCTCGCGAAACGGGCCATAGAACGCCGACGCGTACTTCGCCGCGTAGGCGAGAATGGCGGTGTTCGTGAGCTTCTGCTCATCGAGCGTGCGACGGATCGCGCCGACGCGTCCATCCATCATGTCGCTCGGCGCGACAATGTCCGCGCCTGCCGATGCATACGCGAGCGCGGCGCGCGAGAGCAGCTCGAGCGACGCGTCGTTGTCGACCTCGCCATCGCGCAGTATCCCGCAGTGCCCGTGATCGGTGTACTCGCACATGCAGACGTCCGTGATCACGACGAGCCGCGGGAATTGCTTCTTGAGCGCGCGCACCGCATTCGGCACGGGGCCCTTCTCGTCCCATGCCGACGAGCCCGTCGCATCCTTGCTGTCGGGCAGGCCGAAGAGAATGACGCCACCCACGCCCTCCTCGCTCGCCTCATCGACCTCGCGCATCATCTCGTCCACGGAGAGCTGGAACACACCCGGCATCGAGCCCACGGAGTTCCGGATCCTCGACCCGGAGCGCACGAACAGGGGAAGCACGAGCTGGGAGGCGGAGAGATGCGTCTCCTGGATCAGGCGCCGCAGCGACTCGGTGC
>DATGDQ010000541.1:0-5852 GCA_035310785.1 Gemmatimonadaceae bacterium
AGCGAGACGGGCGTTCCGGCGCGAAAGCCGATGGTCACATCCCCGGGGGCGTTCGGTGCGGCGGCCGGATCTGCGGTCAGAAGGAAGAGATCCGACGGTGGAGGGGCGTTCGGATTCTCGAGAATTCCGCCCTCGTGCGACACGTGCCACAGATTGCGGTCACGCGAGTAGATCTTGGCGGCAGTCGCGGATACCGGAACCTGATGCTCCGCTGCATAGGCGAGGGCATCCTCGCGGCTTCGAATATTCCATTCGCGCCATGGAGCAATGACCGGAAGCTCGGGAGCGAAAGCGGCGTACGTGAGCTCGAAGCGCACCTGATCGTTGCCCTTGCCGGTGCATCCATGGGCGAGTGCATCGGCGCCGACGGCGCGCGCGACATCCACCTGTCGCTTCGCGATGAGGGGCCGCGCCATCGAGGTACCGAGGAGGTACTTGCGACCGTAGATCGCGCCGGACCGGAGCGTGGGCCATATGAAATCGGTGACGAACTCCTCGCGCATGTCCTCGATGAAGCAGTCGTCGGCGCCGGAGGCGATTGCCTTGTCGTGGACGCCATCGAGCTCCTCGCCTTGCCCGATGTCTGCGGCGACGCACACGATCTCGGCGTCGTAGCGCTCGCGCAGCCAGGGGACGATGATGGAGGTGTCGAGGCCTCCCGAGTAGGCGAGCGCGATCTTGCGAATCATGCCATCTCCGCGATCAGGAATAAATATGCATCACGATTGCATATTTAATGGATCGGCGTGCCCGCTGTCAAGCAGCGAGTCGCAGCTCTCAGACCGAGGGCGGTCCGGCCACGGCCTTGAGGCGCTTGATGACCTTCTCCATAGCGGTGCTCGAGCGACACACGATCAACACCGTGTCGTCCCCGGCGATCGTGCCCATCACCTCGGGCCATTCCTCTGCGTCGAGGGCGACGCCGATCGGCTGCGCTCCGCCCGGAAGCGTGTGGAGCACGACGAGCTCGCCAACGCCATCGATCGCCGTATACAGAGGAGGAAGCAGCGCCTCGAGGGGAGGACGGGCGTCGATGTCCTCGGTCGTGATGGCGTAGCGAGAGCTGCCCCCCTGGAAGGGGATTCTGGAGACGCGCATCTCGCGCAGATCGCGCGAGAGCGTGGATTGGGTGACATCCCAGCCGCGCTGTCGGAGCTGCTTGCGAAGCTCCTCCTGATTTTCGATGGGGCGTGAGTCGATGATCCCGCGGATCGTCGCCTGCCGCTGTCGTTTGTTGGCCATGGCGGAGAATAGCGAGGAAGTCCTGCCTCGGCGAGTAGCCCGCCATTGACAGCGACCGAAAGCAATTTTATGCATTCCTAATGCATAAAATTGCGATCGGAGTATTGGGCGCCAGCGGATATGCCGGCCGCGAGCTGTGTGAGCTCGTGGCCAGGCATCCGCGCACACGGCTGGCGTTCGCGACGGCGAACGACCGGCAAGGAGCTCGTGCGCGGATCGGAGGTCACGACGTCGCTCTGGTTGCAGCGGAGGATGCGCGACTCGGCGAAGCGCAGCTCGTGTTCAGCGCTCTTCCGCACGGCGTTTCGGCGAACTGGGTGCGCGCGGCGCACGAGGCGGGCGCAAAGGTGGTGGACCTCTCGGCGGACCTGCGCCCCGGCAACGGCACCGTGGGTGGTTCTCGGAGCGTGCCGTACGGACTCACGGAGCTGTCGCGGGCCACCGTTCGAAGCGCGGACATCGTGGCGAATCCGGGCTGCTATCCCACGGTCACGCTGCTCGCGTTGCTTCCGCTCGTGAAGCGCGGACTCATCGCCTCGGGAGCGACGATCACCGTGAATGCCGCCAGCGGCGTGACGGGCGCGGGCTTCACCCCCAGACGCGAGCTCATGTTCGCCGAGGTCGCAAACGACTTTCGACCATATGCCATCGGGAACGAACACCGGCATTTGGCCGAGATGCGCGCGGTACTCGGCTCACTCGGGTGCGATGCGGACCTGATCTTCACGCCGCATCTGCTTCCGGTGGCGAGGGGGATCCTCGCCACGATCTCGGTTCCGCTGGCCGAGCCGGTGGCGGACGTGCTCGAGCTCTGGCGGGGGCACTATGCGGCCGAGCCGTTCATCGAGATCAGCGCCGAGATCCCATCGCTGCGTGACGTCGTTCATCGAAACGTCGTTCGCATCACCGCAACGATGGCGGCGGGCGTCCGTGCGCCGACGGTGATCATCGTTGCAGCGATCGACAATCTCGTGAAGGGTGCGGCGGGGCAAGCGCTGCAAAATGCCAATCTGCTACTGGGGCTCGAAGAGACGATGGGACTTCCCGTATGACGCGCGTGATCAAGATCGGCGGGCGAGTGCAGCGCAACGAAAGACTGCCGGGGACGCTCGCCAGGCTCTGGTCGGACTCGCCGGCGACCTTTTGCGTCGTGCATGGCGGCGGCGAGGCTGTTTCCGCTCTGCAAGCGCTGCTCGGCCGCAGGGCCCGCTTCGTGGATGGTCGCAGAGTCACGACCCACGCCGATATTGAAGTGCTGAGAATGTCCCTCTCTGGCGTCGTGAACAAGGAGCTGGTTGCTTCTCTCAGTGCTGAGGGAATTCCCGCGGTGGGTGTATCGGGCGAGGATGCGTCGCTCCTCGTTGCGCGCGCGATGAATGCGGCGGCGCTCGGGCTCGTGGGCGAGGTCGCCGAGGTGAATGATGCGCTACTCCGCACGCTGCTCGCGTGCGGGTATCTCCCCGTCATCTCGCCCGTTGCGCGTGACGGTGAATCGGCGGCGGGCGGCGCGCTCAACGTGAACGGGGACGACGCGGCAGCGGCAATCGCGGCCTCACTCGGCGCGGAGGAGCTTCTCCTCATCTCCGACGTTGCCGGCGTCATGATCGGGGGGGTGGCGGCGGCGACGCTTTCGGACGACGAGGCCACGCACGCGATCGACAGCGGCGTCGCAACGGAGGGCATGGCAACGAAGCTGCATGCCGCACTCGACGCGCTTCGCCGCGGAGTGCCCCAGGTGCGCATCGGCGGTCTCGACTCGCTGCTGGATCCGGATCTCGGAACGACGCTCTTCGCGGTGCGGCAGCTCGCATGACATCGTTGCCCGTAGTGATGGCGAGCACGCCATCCGCGCAGCGCGAAGAAGAGACATCCGGGCTGCTGCAGGTCTACAATCGGTTCCCGGTGGAGATCGTTCGTGGAGAGGGAACGCGGCTCGTCGACGCGGACGGTCGCAGCTACCTGGACTTCACCAGCGGAATCGGCGTCAACGCGCTTGGCTATGGCGATCCCGGGATCATGGATGCGGCACGCGGCGCACTCGAGAGCGGAGTGCTGCACAGCTCGAATCTCTTTCACACCGCGCCCGCGCGGGCGCTGGCGGATGCGATGGTCGCCCGTTCGTTCGCGTCGAGTGTGTTCTTCTGCAACTCGGGCGCGGAGGCGAACGAGGGTGCGTTCAAGTTCGCGCGCCGATGGGCGCGCTCCATGGGTGGCGCGGAGAAGCACGAGATCATCGCTCTTCGCGGCGGCTTTCATGGGCGCCTCTTCGCATCGCTCGCGGCCACGGATCGTCCGCAGTACCGGGCTCCTTTTCGGCCGCTGGCCGGGGGAATCGCGATCGCAGAACGAGATCTCGGAGAGCTGTCCCGAATGCTCGACAGCCACACCGTCGCGGCGGTGATCGCGGAGCCCGTGCAGGGCGAGGGTGGTGTGCGCGTGCTCGAGCCCGCATTTCTGGGCGCACTGCGCGAGCTCACGCGCGAGCGCGAAGTCGCGCTGATCTTCGACGAAGTACAGTGTGGGCTCGGGCGCACCGGCTGGCTGTTCGCATACGAGCGCACAGATGTCGTGCCCGACATCGTGACGCTCGCAAAACCGCTGGCCGGCGGACTCCCTATGGGTGCGATTCTCATGAACCGCGAAATCGCTCTGGCGGCGCAACCGGGAGATCACGGATCGACGTTTGGAGGCGGGCCATTCGTGTCTACCGTGGCGCGGCACGTGTTCGATCGACTTTCGGAGCCCGCACTGCATGCGCGCGTGCGCGAGAACGGTGCGTGGTTGGGCGAGTCGCTCCGTGCCCTTGCCGCTCGACGGAACACGATCCGGGCGGTACGCGGGATTGGCTATCTGTGGGGCATCGATGTCACACGACCTGCCCGCGAGATCGTAGCGATCGCGCGTGAGGCCGGGCTGCTGATATTGACCGCGGGCGAATACACGCTGCGACTTCTTCCGCCGCTGGTCACCACACGCGACGAGCTCGCGCAGGGGCTCCAGTTGCTGGAGGAGTCGCTGTCATGAGGGAGAAGACCTCGCTGCGTATGGCAAAGCTCGCGGATGTCGCGGCCATCGTCGCGCTCGTGAATGGGCATGCAGCGAGTGGTGTGATGCTGCCGGTGACGGCGGAGCGTGTCGTGCTCGCGCTAGAGGATTTCATCGTTGCGGCCGATGCGCACGATCGAGTGCGCGCGTGCGGCGCGCTCAAGGAGTATTCTCCATCGCTCGCGGAGGTTGCATCGCTGGCGGTTGCGCGAGACGCGCAGGGCACCGGACTGGGAAAGCGACTCGTCACCGAGCTCGAAGCACTCGCACGCGTTCGTGGAATCGACGAGCTGTTCGCGCTGACGATGACGGCCGGGTTCTTCGAACGTGCGGGTTACTGCATCACAGAACGGGCGCGGTATCCCGAGAAGGTGCGCCGCGACTGCGCATCGTGCGCGAGGCGATTCGGGTGCACCGAGGTGTGCGTTTCACGGGTGTTGAGGACCGACACGTTGGAGTGGGCCGCCTGACGGGCTCATGAGATCGGTCGTGACCGAGCTCACCAATACCAAGCGGCTCATTTCTCCAAACGTTCCGGGCGCATGCGCGTCTTTAGAGAAGCACGCGCGGAGAACTATTTCCGTTCGGGATCGTTTGACATGCGTGCTTCTTGCACTGAAGTGGTGACCGGCATGTGCCGGACGGGATCTCAGGCGCCGACGCTCGTCGCCGGCGCCAGGGACCGCGACTCATGAACTGTCAGGGGGACTCGTTATGAAGCGTACGGCGATCAATGCCGCCGTTCTGGGGCTCATTCTTTCCGCAGCCGCCGCGCCCGTGTCGGCGCAAGCCATCGTCAGCAGCCCGGTGCGATTCGGCATCATGGGCGGCGCCACGATTCCGCTGAGCGATCTGTCGGATGAGGCAAAGACCGGATGGAATGCAGGCGCGCTGGTGACCATTGGCGTGCCGCTCGTGCCAGTGAGCTTCCGCATCGATGGACAATGGCATCAGATGAACGGCAAGGACGTCGGCGGCACCCAGTTCCCCGACTTCCGAATCATCGATGGCACGGCAAACGTCGTGTACACGTTCGGCGCCGCGATGCCCACGAAGTTCTATGTCATCGGCGGAGTCGGTGCGTACAACGAGCGCGCGCGAGATCCGGTCGCCGATGTGAGTGCGAGCTCGACGAAGTTCGGCCTGAACGCCGGCGTCGGATTCAAGTTCCAGCTCACCGGGTTCGCGACGTTCATCGAAGCGCGCTACCACAATGTGATTCACGGAAGCGTCATCGGCGATGCGAGCACCACCAATGCCAAGTCGCTTCAGTTCCTTCCGATCAGCGTGGGCATCACGTTCTAACTGCTGACCGCGATCAGCGAGCGTGCGCGACGGGGGAACCTTCGCGACCTGCGCCCGTACACGTGAACGGATGAGCGCTCATCCTCTGCGCGAAACGAATCATGTGTGCGCAAGCGGACACACTCGTTTGCACTCGGCAACCGTCTCCATCTCACATCACAACCTGCTTCGGGCGCACAGTTTGTAGCGGACGCGACACATCAAGACTCAAGTATTTCAGGAACGAACGGCTTCCTTCTTGCCTTTTGTATTCGTGCGAC
>DATGDQ010000542.1:0-2411 GCA_035310785.1 Gemmatimonadaceae bacterium
CGACAGCCACTACTTCACGAACGCGGTCACCGAGGTGAAGGTGGACGCGGGCGCGACGCTGGCGCACTACAAGATCCAGCGTGAGAGCGAGCGTGCCTTCCACGTCCATACGATCGATGCGCAGCAGGCGCGCGACAGCCACTACGTGTCGTTCTCCTTCGCCACCGGTGCCGCGCTCTCGCGCACGAACATCTATACGAATCTCGACGGCGAGGGGTGCGGCGCGACGCTCAACGGGCTGTACATGGCCGACGGCGAGCAGCACATGGATCACCAGACGAACATCGTGCACGCGCAGCCCAACTGCTTCAGCCGTGAGATCTACAAGGGCATCCTGAGCGGCTCGGCGCACGGTGTGTTCAACGGCAAGGTGTACGTGTATCCGATCGCGCAGAAGACGGACGGCAAGCAGACGAACAACAACCTCCTGCTGTCGGAGCACGCGCGCATCGACACCAAGCCGCAGCTCGAGATCTTCGCGGACGATGTACGCTGCACGCACGGCGCAACGGTCGGCCGTCTCGACGAGATGGCGCTCTTCTACATGAAGAGCCGGGGCGTGAGCGCGGACAGGGCGACGCGTCTGCTCACGTACGCCTTCGCTGCGGACGTGCTCGAGACCATCGAGGTCGAGGCCGTGCGGACGGAGCTCGAGCGCGCGACGCTCGAGCGGTTCACGGGGGCGAGCGCGGCGGAGTAGGTTCTTTTCGAAAGGCGGGCGTCGCGTGACCGAACGATCTGCGCTCTACCAGGAAGTCATTCTCGATCACAATCGCCGGCCGCGCAATTTCAGCGTGCTGCCGAATGCGACCGTCGAGGAGCGCGGCATCAACCCGCTCTGCGGCGATGAGCTCACGCTGTACCTGCGCATGGATGGCGATCGTATCGCCGATGCCTCGTTCCAGGGCACCGGCTGTGCGATCTCGCGCGCGTCCGCATCCATGATGACCACCATCGTGAAGGGAAAGACGCGCGCCGAGGCGGATGCGATGGTCGAGCAGTTCCGCGGGCTTGCCACGGGAAAGACGGGTGTGGACGATCTGCCATCCTCGCTGCACGCGTTCGAGGGCGTGGCACGACTGCCGCAGCGCGTGAGGTGCGCGGTGCTGGCCTGGCACACGCTGCACGCGGCGCTGCGCACGGGAGCGAGCACAGAGTGACCGCCCTCGTCCCGCGGAGCGACTTCGCTCTTCTCTCGTCCAATCCCGCACTCGTCTACCTCGACTCCGCGGCAACCTCGCACAAGCCGCGCGCCGTGCTCGACGCGATGAACGATTTCTACGAGTCGGAGTACGCCAATCCGCATCGCGGCGCGTACGCGCTCTCGGCGCGCGCGACGGAGCGCTACGCACGCGCACGTGCCGCGGTCGCGCGAGTCTTCGGCGCGCGCGACGAGGCTTGCGTGATCTTCACGCGCGGTACGACGGACAGCCTCAATGCCGTTGCCGGCGCGTGGGGACGCGCGAATCTTCGCGCCGGCGATGAGGTGATCGTGACGGGTGCGGAGCACCACGCGAACTTCGTCCCCTGGCAGCAGATCGCGATCGAGCGCGGCGCGGCGTTCACGATCTGCCCGCTCGCGGAGGATGGGCGCGCGGATGTGGAGGCGCTCGCCGCTCTCGCGAGCCGGAAGACCAAAGTCATCGCGTTCAATCACGTGTCGAACGTGCTTGGCGCAATCAATCCGGTGGCCGAGATCGTGAGCATCGCGCGGAGCGTCGGCGCGCTCACGGTGTGCGATGGCGCCCAGGGCGCGCCGCACATGGCGGTCGGCTTCGATGCGCTCGGCGCTGATCTCTACGCGGCGAGCGCGCACAAGATGCTCGGGCCGATGGGCACGGGCGTGCTCATCGGCCGGCGCGAGGTGCTCGAGTCGATGCCGCCATATCAGACGGGCGGCGACATGATCGCGTTCGTCGGTGACGAGCACACCACGTGGAACACGCTGCCGCACAAGCTCGAGGCGGGAACGCCGAACGTCGCCGGTGCCGTGGGTCTCGCGGCCGCGTGCGATTATCTGACGAGCATCGGGATGGATGCGGTTGCCGCGCACGAGCGCGCGCTGGTTCGGCTCGCGTACGAGCGAGTGTCCGCGATCGAAGGGGTGCGCGTGCACGGGCCGGGCGCCTCGGAGCGGAGCGGCGTGCTGAGCTTCACCCTCGGCGACATCCATCCGCACGATCTCGCCACCTTGCTCGATGAGCGCCACATCTGCATCCGTGCCGGGCACCACTGCGCCCAACCGCTCATGCGCAGACTGGGCGTCGCGGCGACCGCGCGCGCATCGTTCTACGTCTACAACGACGAGAACGACGTCGAGATGCTCGCGAGCGCGCTCGAGAGCGCGAAGCGGATCTTTGCTCTTGCCTGACTCGCGGCGAGCCTAGGCTCGCGCGTGGGTCGACGTCGGC
>DATGDQ010000543.1:0-3649 GCA_035310785.1 Gemmatimonadaceae bacterium
GGCCGTCGACCACGCGGTGAGCAGGCGACCGTGGATCGCACCAACCTGCCGCGTGCCGAACAGATCGCGCAGGTACGCGGGGATCGTCGCGAAGCCACCGCCATACATCGTGAGAATCACGAAACAGCAGATCACGAACAGCGCCACGCTGCGCAGCTTTCCGCTGAGCGGAATCAGGATGTACATGAGCGGGCCGAGCGTGAAGAAGATGAGGTAGGTCGCCTTCCGACCAAAATGGTCCGAGAGCGAAGACCACACGAAGCGCCCCGACATGTTGGCGATGCTCAAGAGCCCGACGAAGCCGCCCGCGATCACCGCGGTGATGCGTCCCGGAAACAGATCCTGACTCATGTTCGATGCCTGACTCAAGACCGCGATGCCCGCAGTCACATTCACCAGCAGCATCACCCAGAGCAGCCAGAACTGCGGCGTCTTCCAGGCATCGTTCACCGACACGTTGTAACTCGACACGAGCTTCCCCTGATGCGCCGACGGCACGTAGCCGGCCGGTTGCCATCCGGGAGCAGGCACGCGCACCGTGAACACGCCGAACATCATGTAAATGAGATAGATCACGCCCAGCGTGGCGAATGTCCCGGTGACACCCAGGCCGTGATGGAGCGCATGATAGTGATCCATCAGCTTCACCGAGAGCGGCGCCGCGATCATCGCGCCGCCGCCGAAGCCCATGATCGCGAGACCCGTCGCCATTCCCGGCTTGTCCGGAAACCATTTGATCAGCGTGGACACAGGCGAGATGTAGCCGAGACCGAGCCCGATGCCGCCCAGTACACCGTAGCCGAGGAGCAGAAGCCAGAACTGGTGAGTGTACACACCGACGGATCCGAGGAAGAACCCGAAGCTGAAGCACATGGCGCTCGCGAACATGGCCTTGCGCGGTCCCACGCGATCCAGCCACGCACCGAACGTGGCGGCCGACAACCCGAGAAAGACGATCGCGAGACTGAAGACCCACGTGACCTCGGGGATGCTCCAGTCCGTGGGAGCGGCCTTCACGGCATCGACGAGCTTCGACTGTGAGAGCGCGCGCAGGGTATCGGTCGACGCGAGCTGACTCACGGCAACGATCTTGGTCAACGGCTTGTTGAACACACTGAATGCGTACGCCTGCCCGATCGACAGATGGATTGCCAACGCCGCGGGCGGCACGAGCCAGCGATTGAACCCCGGCTTCGCGATGCTGTGCTCGCGATCGAGAAAAGACAAAAATGCCATGCCATTGTCCTGGTTCGAGGAGTCCTGTGCGGCGTCGATACTCTATCCCCGAATCTCCCCGCTCGCCACTACCCCGCCTCCCATGCCGCCGTTACATTTTTCGCTCGATCGCAGCTGTGTCCCCGCCGCGCTCGGTCGCGTAGCTCAGCTGGTTAGAGCGCTGGTCTCACATACCAGAGGTCCGGGGTTCGAGTCCCTGCGCGACCATTGCGAAACGAGCCCCCAATGCCGTATGGCACCGGGGGCTCGTTTTCGCATCCGCTTCGCGCGTCAGAGCACCGCGATCGGGACGATTCCCTCACCACCGCTGGCGTAGCGCTCACCGCACGCAGCGCACTGCACGCGTACGCCCTCGGGCACGCGCGACAGCAGCGGCAGCTTCTCTCCGCACTGGCACACCCAACCCACCAGCCGCGCCGGCACACCCACCACCATCGCATACGCCGGAACGTCACGCGTCACCACGGCGCCCGCTCCCACGAAACAGTACTCGCCGAGCGTGTTGCCACACACGATCGTGGCGTTGGCGCCGATCGATGCACCGCGACGCACCAGCGTCTCGCGATATTCGTTCTTGCGCGAGACGTGGCTGCGCGGGTTGTACACGTTGGTGAACACCATCGAGGGCCCGAGAAACACGTCGTCCTCGCAGATCACGCCCTCGTACAGGCTCACGTTGTTCTGCACCTTCACGTTGCGGCCGAGCCGCACGCGCGGCATGACGACGACGTTCTGGCCGAGGCTGCACGAGGGACCGATCTCGCACTTCGCCATCACGTGACAGAAATGCCAGACCCTCGTTCCCGCGCCCAGCACAGCGTCGTCGTCCACGTACGCCGACTCGTGCACGAATGCGCCGCTCGGGAGCTCGCGCATCTCCGGCGCCTCGCGTCGCGCGCCGCGATCGGTCACGCGCGCTGGGGCTCGCGCGAGAAGGCACGCAGCGGCAGCGCGATCTCGCGCCCCGAGCGCGCCGATTCGTAGATGCCCAGGATGAGCTCCAGTGACTTTCTCCCCTCGCGCCCATCCGTTTCGGCCGCAGCCTCGCCGCGCAGCACTGCAACCACGTTCTCGTAGTACGGCCGGTGTCCCGAGCCGTACACCGACAGGGGATTCGGTGCCGCACGCAGCAGCTCCGCCTCGCGATCGATGTCGTCGTACTCCGCGAACTCCCAGTGCTCGATTCGATTGAGCGCGGTGCCACCCACCTTCACGGTGCCGCGCTCGCCGATCACGGTGATCGAGCCCTCCATGTTCCGCGGATAGGCGAGCATCGTCACCTCGATCGTGCCGATCGCGCCATTCCGAAAGCGCAGAATCGCCACCCCGGTATCCTCGCTCTCGATGCGCCGCGCGAGCGTTGCCGTGCGCGCGGTGACGGACTCCACCTGCCCGACGAGCCACTGGATCATGTCGACGTAGTGGCTCGCCTGATTCATGAACGCGCCACCATCGAACTCCCACGTGCCGCGCCACGGCGCCATGTCGTAGTACGACTGCGGCCGATTCCAGCGCACCGTGGTGTTGGCGAGATAGATGCGGCCGAAGCGCCCCGCATCCAACGATCGCTTGAGCAGCTGAATGGATGGGTTGAGCCTGTTCTGCTTCACGACGAAGAGATGCACGGCCGCATCGTCGCACGCCTTCACGAGCGCGTCCGCCTCCTCGAGGCGAGTCGCCATCGGCTTCTCGGAGATCACGTGCAGGCCACGCTCGGCCGCCATGATCCCCTGCTTGGGATGCATTCCACTCGGCGTGCAGATCGCGACGGCGTCGGCGGACACGGTCTTGAGCATCTTTTCGTAGCTCGTGAAGTGCGGCGCCCCGCTCTTCTCGCCGGCGGTGCGCGCGCGCTCGGCTACTTCGTCGCAAACCGCCACGAGCTCGAGATGCTCGTTGGCGGCGATCGCATCGATGTGGCGCTCACTGATGCGTCCACACCCCACCAGCATGATGCGGATCGGGCGCTCTCCGCCGTCAACGCTCACGTAATGCTCCGTTGTCTCGATGCATCAGGCGTGGGCAACGACCGCTCGCTCGGGGTGCGCAGCCTCGTGCAGCGCGCATGCATTGCGCGTGTCGATCACCAGATGCGCGTGCCTGCACACACGATCGTAGTCGATCGACGAGTGGTCCGTCACGACCATCACGGCATCCGCCGCGCTCAATGCGGCGTCGGTGAACGGCACGGACACGCCGACCGCGCCCGCTGGAGTGTGTCCATCGGCCGCGATCTCCGGCACGTAGGGATCGTGATAGCTCACGATGACGCCCTTGTTCGAGAGCAGATCGAGAATCTCCAGTGCTGGCGACTCGCGCAGATCGTCGATGTCCTTCTTGTACGCGACGCCGAGCACGAGCACCTTCGAGCCCTTCAGCGGCTTCCCGACCTCGTTCAATGCATCCTGCAGTT
>DATGDQ010000544.1:0-7278 GCA_035310785.1 Gemmatimonadaceae bacterium
TCCCAGGAGCGCGCCGCCTTCGATCGCGCTCCGAAGGTGCACACCCTGGCGCAGCGCGAGACGCGCCTGCTGTCCCGGCTCGCCGAGCCAGACGATCCTGCCGAACAGCTCGATGTTGCCCCAGCCGTTGTGGCTTTCGTCCAGCAGCGTATCGAGGACCAGCCCCTGCGCGTGCTGCGACGAAATGAACGTGAGGTCCTTCGTGGTCACCCAGGGAATGGTCGCGCCGATCGTGACCCGCTTCTGCACACCGACCTCGAGCCCGATCGTCGACGCACGAAACTGCCGGTCCGATTCATAGGTGGTGTCGTTTCCCACACCAGTCGGGCTCGTGCGGTGCCAATCGTTCGACAGCCGCACACGAATGGCGCCCGCGGGAGCCGCCGTTGCGTCCTCGCCGAAGCCGAGCACCGACTGCGCGCGCGCCGGGAGCGGGATCGATGCAACGACTGCGAGTGAGCCGAGAAGCGCGCAAATGCGCGGGAAGGCGAGAGGCACGCGAAGTGGGATAGAGGCGCGAGATTGGGCGGTCGCGCACACGCGCGGGCCGCTGGAGAGTGTCACCGCACGCGAGCGGATGTCAACCGACGCGCACCAGCCTGAACGATGCAGCACTGCGCGCATTGCCAGTAGGGAGCGGCGCAATGATGTTTGGGTGCGGTCACAGCGCCATTCGCGTGCTTCCCTCATTCACACGTCGTGAAACAGATACCGATCCCCGCGATGCCCTGGCAGGTGACCGGCAATCATTGGCTGTCACTGCCCTGCATCCATCCCGCAGACGGCTCGCTCCACGCGCTCGGCGTGCTGCATCGCGGCGCCCGCGCCGCTCTCGAATTCGCCGGCTCCGCGGAGTTCCTCGACGGGAGCGGGACACCGCTGCTTCGCCCGTCGATCGCCATCAATGGCAGCCCACGCGAGCTCGCGTCGCTCGAACTCGCGTGGGAGCGTACCCTCGCCTGGATTCCGACGTTCACCTGCGCCGCCGATGGGCTCGTGGTGCGCGGAACACTCTTCGCGCCGCACGGCCGCGATGCGGATCTTGCGGGCGCGGTGTACGCGATCACGATCGAGAATCGCACCGACGCAGCCGCGACGATCTCGATCGCGCTCGAAGGAGTCCTCGGCCACCGTCAGCTTCGTGTGCGATCGCCTCGCGCCGCGGACGATGCGCATCGCGTGATCGAGGGAGATGAGCAGGTGGTGGTGCTCGAGGGCACCGCACAGCCGGGGTTCGCGGCACTCGCGATTGCCACCGATGGCGATGCACGCGTCACGGTGGAGGGCGGGCAGACGCCGCGATTCACGCTCCGTCGACAACTGGACGTAGGCGGCGGTGCCGCTGCAAGCGTCGCGTTCTTCATTGCCGCGGGGCCGGAACGCGACGGGGCCGAGGCGACGGTCGCATCCATGCGGCGGCGCGGGTGGAGCGAGCTTCTCACGATCACTCGCGATGCGCTGCAGCGCATGGAGCAGACGGTCGGTCACGATGGCATAGACCGGCTGATCAACCGCAATCTCCTCTTCTCGTACTTCTACGCCGCGGGGCGCGCGCTCGACGACGCGCACTTCTATCTGGTGCGCAGCCGAGCCCCGTGGAATGGCAACGGCATCACCGTCCGGGATTGGGAGGCGCTCTCCTGGACCCTTCCCGCGATCCAGCTCGCCGACGCCGCGCTCGCGCGCGAGCTGCTGCTTCGCGCCAGCGAGCTGCATGGCTACGCGCCGGGGCTGGGCGTGCACTATCTCGATGGAACGCTCTTCGAGCCGGGCTTCTCGCTCGAGGGACTCGCATCATTCGCGCTCGCCACCGATCGCTACATTCGAGAGACGGCCGACGATCAGATCGTCGACGAGCCCGTCATCGCGGAGACGCTGTACGCCTCCTGGGACGACCTCGCGGAGCGACGCGACATGCACGTGCCCCTCTACAGGACGGAGGTGACGCTGTCGGGCGCGCCCTCGCCACATCCGTTCACCCTGCACGGCAACGCCGTCGTCGCGCAGGCGCTCGACATCTTCAGGCGCACGCTGGATGAGGAGACTGCGCGCAAGATCGAGGATCCCGAAGCCGTGCGCGCGGCACTTCGACGGCACTTCGCCGTGGAGCGCCAGGGAAAGGTGATTTTCGCGTCGGCAATCGATCTCGCCGGGCATCAGGTCATCGAGGACGATCCGTATGCGTCGGCCTACTGGCTTCCCGTGTACGACGCGATGGAGCGGCACGACTCCGCCTATCGACGCACGGTGAAGGGCGTGGGAGGCGAGCCGCATCTGCTCGCGCAGCAGTGCGCGAGACTCATGGGCCCGGAGGCTGCCGCGGTGATGCAGTGGCTCCGGCGCGCACCGCTCGACAACGGCCTCGCGGCCGAGGTGGTGGACGCCGAGGGGAAGGCGCTCGTCAACGGGGGCGACGCGTCGCTCGCGGGACTTCTCGCGTGGTGTGCGTGGTACGCGGTGCACGCGCTCGGCGCACGCCCCTGAGTCGTGCGCGGATCGATTCGCGCCGCGCCGGGCGCGACGACTCCGCTGAAATCCCGAGTCGTGCAGGTCTGTCGGTCCGCGATGCCTCATAATACTCTTACTCGACACGTACGGAGTGTGTACGCCCCGCCGGGCACGCTCCGAGCCGCATCCTCTCGCGCTCGTCACACGAGGAAACGTCCGATGAATTTCGATCGTCTCTCGCGCTGTCTCGTAGTGGCTGCACTGGTTTGTCCGGGAATAATGGGGGCGCAAGGATTCGGCCTCAATGAAATCGGATCGTGTGCGGTCGGACGCGGCTTTGCGGTCACGAGCGTGCCGTGCAACGATCCGTCGGAGATCTACTGGAATCCCTCGGCCACCACGGGATTGCAGGGGTTGGGATTGTACGTGGGTGCAGCGGCCGTGAAGGTGAATGGCGGCTTCGACGCGGACAGCACGGGCCGAACCTATGCCGGCGACGTGCCGACGAAGTTTCCTCCACACGTCTTTCTGAACTACACGCCACGCGGCGGGAAGTGGGCCGTCGGTATCGGCTCGTACGTGCCTTACGGCCTCGTGACGCAGTGGAAGCCCGATTTTCCGGGCCGATTCGAATCGCAGTATGCCTCGCTGTTCTCCGACTACATTCAGCCGAACATTGCCTATCGCATTGCGCCCGGATGGTCGATCGGGGGCGGTCCGGTGTTCGGCTTCTCTCGCGTCGAGCTTCGGCAGGGAATCGATCTCGCCGCGGCGCCCGTTCCGGGCGGCGGCGGGATCACCTTCGGCCAGCTCGGTATTCCGACAGGTACACAGTTCGCGTCCGCCGATCTCAAGGGGAATGCGACCGCGTGGGGCTTCAACGTCGGTATTCACGGCAAGGTCGGGGCGGACTGGCAGGTCGGCGCACGCTATTTGTCCAAGATGAAGTTCAAGTACAACAACGCCGACGTGCAATTCACGCAGCAGCAGACGAATCTGGTGCTCGCGGCGGCCAATCCCTTTCAGCTCCCGGCCGGGACGCCGGTCGACGCGCTGCTCACTCCCGAGTTCTCGTCCGGCGCACCGCTGAGCGCGGGCCAGCACGTGAACACGGAGATCGATCATCCGGCGCAGCTGCAGGCCGGGATCGGATACACGGGGTTCACGAACACGACGATCACCGTCGACTACGCGTGGGTCGACTACAAGTCGTTCGACCGGCTCGCGGTGGACTTCTCCGGACCCGCGAATGATGCGGGACTGAGTCACACCCTCATCGAGGATTACAAGAGCTCCAACTCGGTGCGTGTCGGAGTGGAGCACGCGTTCGCGGCGGGTTTTCGTGGACGCGTTGGATTCGACTGGATCGGCTCACCTGCGCCGGATGTCACTGTGACCCCGCTGCTTCCCGACATGGACCGTCGCAACTACACGATCGGCATCGGGCTTCCGATCGGCGCCTCGTACACGCTCGACGCCGGCTATCTGCACGTCGATACGAGCGGTCGCCGCGGGCGCCTCGTTGCTCGAACCGAGAATACGCCGTCCGCAACGGCGACGGCCGATCAGCTCAACAGTGGATTCTACACGCTGAATGCAAACGTCTTCTCGCTGAGCCTCAAGATCAATTTCTGACTCCACAGGGAGATCTCAGATGCATTCCAACAGATGTCTCGCCGGTGGAGTTGCCGCACTCCTCGCGGCATTCGCGATCACGGCGTGCAGCAGCGACAACAAGGTCACGGGCGGAAGGCCGGTCGACCCGCTGTTCAAGACGTACGTCTCGATCGGCAACAGCATCACGGCGGGCTTTCAGTCGGGCGGAATCAACGATTCGACGCAGAATCAGAGCTACGCCGTCCTGATCGCCCGCGCGGCCAACACGGGCTTTCGAATTCCGCTGCTCAACAGACCGGGATGCCCGCCTCCGGTCGACAATCTTCTGACGCAGCATCGCGTGGGCGGCGGTACGGCCTCCTCCTGCGCCCTTCGCACGCCCGCAAGCACACCCGGCGCGCTCAACAACGTTGCGGTTCCGGGCGCTACATCACTGTCACCCACCGGTGCGGTACCCGGACCCGACACGCTCGTCGAGAACGCGCTCACCACGTTCATCTTGGGCGGGGAGACGCAGGCCCAGCGCGCGGCGGAGGCACAGCCCACGTTCGTGAGCGCCTGGATCGGCAACAACGACGTACTGAACGCGTCACTCACGGGAATTCTCCCGGCGACCCCCGGCATCTCCGACGGCGTCACCGACATCGCGGCGTTCACGACGAACTACAAGAATCTCGTGACGGCGCTCAAAGGCATTCCGTCGATCAAGGGTGGCGTGCTGATCGGCGTCGTGAACACCGTAAATGTGCCGCTGCTGTTTCCGGCCGCCGCGCTGTACAATCCTGCGGTCAAGGGTGCATTCGATGCGGTTGCGGGCGCGACGACGACCATTGATCCGACCACGTGCCCGCCGACGACCACCTCGCTGCTCAACTTCCAGCTCGCGGCGGCGATTCGCGCCGGCACGCATCCGCCCACCGTGTTCTGCGAAGCTCTCCCCGCTCCCTTTCAGCCGCTGGGAAACGTGTACGTGCTTGATGCGGCGGAGCAGGCCGCCGTCACCGACACGGTGAACGCGTACAACGCGTTGATCGCCGCCGAAGCCGACACGCTCGGCTTCGCGTTCTTCGATCCCAATCCCGAGTTCCTCGCGCGCCGGGCGGCTGGCGACATTCCAATATTCCCGGATCTCGCACATCCCGGCTCCGCGTTCGGACAATATTTTTCGCTCGATGGCGTGCATCCCGCCGCCGCCGCGAGCGTCGTTCTTGCGAACGACATCATCGATGCGATCAACGCCAAGTATGGCACGAGCGTACCACACACACAGTGACTAGCGAGAAGTGAGGCGAGTCGCGGAGCGCACCGGCATCTCGCCCGGCGCTTCGTTTCGCACCCTGCCGATGAGGGTATGCGAATGAGTGAGCAGTCGGAACCTGCGGCGCAGGACTGGAGCGCCGAAGCGTATGCGCGGAATGCGCGATTCGTGGCGGAGCTGGGGGAGCCGGTGATCGACTGGCTCGACGCAAAGCCCGGCGAGCGCGTACTCGACGTGGGATGCGGGGATGGGGCGCTCACCGCATCGATCGTTGCCCGGGGCGCGGACGTCGTTGGAATCGACAGCTCGCGCGCGCTCGTCGACGCAGCGCGTGCACGGGGCATCGATGCGCACGTCATGGATGTGTACGCGCTTCCGTTTCGTGACGAGTTCGACGCCGCGTTCTCGAACGCAGCGCTGCATTGGATGCGCGAGCCCGACCTCGCGATCGGGAAGATCGCGCGAGCACTGAAGTCGCGCGGCCGGTTCGTCGGGGAGATGGGCGCGCAGGGAAATGTCGCGGCGATCTCCACTGCCATCCTCGCCGTACTTCGCGCTCACGGCATCGATGGCGAGGCCAGATGGCCCTGGTATTTCCCCACTCCGGCGGAGTACGCGGAGCGTCTCGAGACGCATCGGTTCGTCGTGCTACGCATGGAGCTCATCCCGCGGCCGACCCCGTTGCCGACGGGGATGCGCGGGTGGCTCGAGACCTTCGCCAATCCCTTCCTCGCGGGCGTGAGCGAGGAAGAGCGAGCGGCGATTCTCGAGGAGGTCACATCGCTTCTGGCACCAAGCCTTCGGGGTCGTGCGGGCGCGTGGATCGCGGATTACGTCAGACTGCGCTTCGCGGCCCAACTCGAGCGGTGACGCCGGCGAGACTCGCCGGGGCCGCTTGTTCGCGCGTCAGCGACTTTCTAACTTCGACGAAGTCGCGGGAATAGCTCAGTTGGTAGAGCACAACCTTGCCAAGGTTGGGGTCGCGGGTTCGAGTCCCGTTTCCCGCTTGATCGATCGCACACCTGTTGGTTGGATGCACGGCACGCACGCTCGAGCCGAGGAGCACATGGCTCAACGCAGTGAGCTCGGCGGCCGTCTGCAGGCGGCTCTCGGTGACTCGTACGAGGTGCGGGATACCCTCGCCACGGGCGGCATGGCCACGGTATTTCTCGCCAGGGACTCGCGCGCAGATCGCCTCGTCGCGGTCAAAGTGCTGCATCCCGAGCTGGCGAGGAATGTTGGTGCGCAACGGTTTCGTCACGAGATCGCGGTTGGAATGCGCCTCACACACCCCAACATTCTTCCCGTTCTGGATCATGGCGAGGCGGAGGCTGACCTTCTCTGGTACTCGATGCCATACGTCCCGGGCGAATCGCTCCGAGCGCGCCTCGGGCGCGAGGTGCGCCTTCCACTGGGAGACGCGCTGAGAATCACGCGCGATGTCGCGAGCGCACTCGATTACGCGCACGGAGCCGGCTACATGCACCGCGATGTGAAGCCGGACAACATTCTCGTGAGAGAGAACGGAGATACGCTGCTCGCGGATTTCGGCATCGCGCGACCGATGCCCTTGGCAGACGGAATCCGGCAACCATTGACTCCGGATGTCGAGAGACCGACGACGACCTCGGGCCTCGTGATCGGATCTCCGCAGTACATGAGCCCCGAGCAGGTGGGCGGCGATCCATCCCTAGACGCGCGAACCGATCAGTACAGTCTCGGCACGGTGCTCTACGAGATGCTCGTGGGTGAAACGCCGTTCGGCGGCCGCACCGCGGGCGCAGTCGTGTCGAAGATGTTCGCGCGCAGCGCGCCCTCGGTTCGCGCCGCCCGCCCCGATGTGCCGGAGCTCGTCGACCAGGCGATCAAGCGCGCGCTGTCTCGCTCGAGGAACGATCGCTTCGCGAGCATTTCGGAGTTCGCGAGCTCGCTGCAGATTGCGACGAGCGGCGCTC
>DATGDQ010000545.1:0-4501 GCA_035310785.1 Gemmatimonadaceae bacterium
GAGGGAGATTCCGCCGATGGATACTTCGCGGACGGAATGACGGAAGCCGTGCACGACAAGCTCACGAGTCTTCCTGGGCTCGAGGTCGTGGGCACCGCAAGCTCGCGACAGTACCGCGGAACGACGAAGACGCCGCAGCAGATCGGCCAGGAGCTCGGCGTGCGCTACATCCTCGAGGGACGCGTGCGCTGGGCGAAGGGTTCAGGTGGCGCGAATCGCGTGCGCGTGAGCCCCGAGCTCATCGATGCGAACAGTGCCTCCGCGAAATGGGCGCAACCATTCGACGCGCCGCTCACCGATGTCTTTCAGGTACAGGGTGACATTGCGGCGAAGGTCGCACAGTCGCTGCAGGTCGCGCTCACGCCGGCGGCGCAGCAGACACTCGCGGCCCGGCCGACGTCCGATCTCATTGCATACGACGCATATCTGCGCGGTCTCGCGATCTCCAGACTCGGGAACTCGCCGCTGAATTTGCGACGAAGCGCCGCCGCCTATCGCGAAGCGGTCGATCGCGATTCGATGTTCGCGATCGCATGGAGTGCGCTGGGTTACACGTACACCACGCTCTACTTCAATGGAGCGCCGATCCCGACCATAGGAGACTCCGCGGACAAGGCGACCGCGCGAGCGCTCGAGATCGCTCCGCACCTGGCGGAGGCGCATGCGGCGAGAGCCCTGTACTACTCGCTGGTGCGAACCGACAACCAGCGCGGTCTCCAGGAGGGTGAAAAGGGACTGCAGGAAGGACAGGGAGTCGCGATCCTGAACGTCGTGTCGCAGCTCGAGGAGTCTGCCGGACGGTGGGATGCCGCGGCCGCGCATGCTGCGCAAAGCATCTCGTTGGATCCTCGAGATGTGAGCGCATTCGCCCGCATGCTGCAGATCAAGATATGGACTCGAGATGTTCCCGGAGCGCGATCGATGGCCGAGCGTGCGCTCGCGCTGGCGCCGGGCAACGTGCAGCTCATCGAGCAACGAGCCATTCCCGAGCTCCAGGCAGGCGATCTGCCCGCTGCGCGTCGGGTGCTCACTGGCAGTTCGCCGCAAGTCGATCGGCGCGCCCTCATCGCCTTCACGGCAGAGTACTCCGATCTCGGCTGGACTTTGGACAGCACGCAGGAAGCTACGCTTCTCGCGATGCGACCCGACATGTTCGACTCGGACACCGCCACGTGGGCCGCCGTGCTGGCCCAACAGTACTACCTGCGCGGCGACTCACTGCGAATGCGCGCCTACTCCGATACGGCCGTGAAATATTTCACGGCCCAGGTGCAGCTCACGCCACTCGACGACCAGCGACACACGTTTCGAGGGCTCACGCTCGCGTACCTCGGACGCTTCGACGAAGCCATTGCGGAAGGAAAACGCGGAGTCGCGCTGAGGTCAGTCGACCGTGATGCGCTCTACGGACCGTACGCGGTTCATCAGATGGCGCGCATCTACATCCTCGCGGGTCAGCAGGACCACGCGATCGATCTGCTCGAGCAGTTGTTCAAGAAGCCGTACTACCTCACGCCCGCCTGGCTCCGCATCGATCCGACCTTCAAGCCGCTGCGCGGAAATCCGCGCTTCGAGAAGCTCGCCGAGGTCGCGAAGCCCGTTGCATAGACGGCGTCAACGTAGCCTGCGCGTGTGACGAAGATCCTGCTATTGCCGGGCCTCTACGACTCGGGACCCGATCACTGGCAGTCTCACTGGGAGCGTACGCTTCCCAATGCCGTGCGCATCGTCCAGCGCGATTGGGAGAGCCCCGCGCGTGACGAGTGGGTTGCGACCCTCGAGCGCGCCGTAGCCGAGCATGGGTCGGACGTCGTGCTCGTGGGCCACAGTACCGCCTGCGCACTCATCGCGTTCTGGGCCGCGCAGACATCGCGCACCGTGCGCGGTGCGCTCATCGTTGCGCCGAGCGACACCGAGGCGCCGAGCTATCCCGACGGGCCCACTGGATGGACGCCGATGCCCATGAACCTGCTGCCCTTCCCCAGCATCGTCGTCGCGAGCGCGGACGACGAGTATGTGTCTCTCGAGCGCGCACGGTCGTTCGCGACCGCCTGGGGCAGCTCCTTCATCAGCATCGGAAACGCCGGACACATCAACTCGGCGAGCGGCCTCGGAGACTGGCCACGCGGGCGGGATCTGCTCGCCGAATTGATGGAAGCGTCTGAGGAGTGAGTCGCGAAGTGCGCGAAGCGCGTGTCCGTGCTGGCGGCAACTCTCGTGCGACCCGATTCCTCGCGTCTCCGACGTAGCGATCGTTACGCGGAGGCCGCAACCGACGCCGGTGCACTCCACGCCACCTCCGCGATGCGCGGGATGATGATCGTCCACGCGAGCACGCCGAGGAGCGAGAATCCGACCGCGAGCGCGAACGCGCTGTAGAACGACCCCGTCCGATCGACGAGGAAGCCAGTGATCGCGGGCCCTACGATGCCCGCGAGATTTCCAACCGCTCCCTGAAATCCGATCCAGCGCCCGGCGGCCCGCGGACCCGCGAGCAGCTGGCCCACCGCATAGAGCGTGGTCGTCGCGAGGCCGAATGCCAGCCCCATGACGAGGAGGCTCACCGCGAACACGCGAGGACCGCCGAGGAGCACACCCGCGAGGCACACGGCGACTGCAACGTGACTCACCACGAGCGTCGTCGCGTACACGCGGTGCGGCGACTCGCCACGCTCGATCAGCCTGTCGCCGACGTGCCCGGCGATCCACGAGCTCACCGCGTTCATCGCGTAGGTGATCCCGCCGATCACCGCCATGCGCTCGATGGAATAGCCTCGAACGTTGACGAGATAGAACGGCAGCCAGCTGAGCACGAAGTAGAAAGTGTAGTTCGCACAGAAGTGCCCGAGCCCGGCGCCGATCGCTTCGCGCCTGCCGATGATGTCGAGAAACGACGGGCTCGCCGCATCGCTCGCTGCCACCACTCGGCGCATGGACAGCGCGCGTGCGGGCCCGGTGAGCCACGGGATGAGCCACAGCAGCGAGAGTGCGCCGAGCGAGAGGAAGAGCGCGCGCCAGCCATAGTGTGCGAGAATCTTTCCGCCGACGTACGTCCCGAACGCGGGGCCGAGCGCGAGGCCGATCGCGATGAGGGCGTTCGAGCGGCCGCGCCGGTCGACCGCCACGTTCTCGGCCAGCATCTTCGAGCTGCATGGAAAGGCGACGCTCTCGCCGAGACCCAGCAGGAGCCGGAGCGCGAGGAGGGCCGCGAAGGTGCTCGCGAGACCCGTGAAGATCGTCGCGATGCACCAGAGGGCGAAGCCCGCCGCAATCACGCGCTGCACCGGATATCGCTCCGCGAGCCAGCCCGCGCCGAGCTGGCTGACGGCGTACGTCCAGTAGAATGAGGAGAGGAGGATCCCGATCTGCGTCGCGGAGAAGTGCAGCTCGGTCGCGAGCACCGGCGCGGCGGTCGCGAGATTGCCGCGATCGACATAGTTGATGAAGACGGCGATCGCGAGCAGCGTAGCGAGCTGGAATCCAGCGCGGCCTTCGCGCGGGCGCGGTGCGACGGCAGCCGTCATTCGTGCTCCAGTGCGGGTCGACTCACAAGGTGCGAGTCGCGGCCGAGAAGCGCAACGCGCTCGCCTGGACTCGCGCGGACTCCGTTGTCAAAACCGGTACGACGCCCCGCTCCCTGTGTTGAACACCACCACCTCGGCATCGCGCGCCACCCTCCCCTCGCGCACGAGCTCCGCGAGCACGGCGAGCGCGCAGCCACCCTCCGGCGCCGCGTCCACGCCGGCCGCGCGCGACAGCTGCAGCGTCGCCGCGCGAATCGCGTCCTCGCTCACCGCGAGCGCGTCACCGCGGCTCTCCGCGAGCGCGCGCAGAATGAGCCGGTCGCCGAGCGGCCCTGGCACGCGCAGACCGCTCGCGTGCGTCGTCGGATTCTCCCACGGCGTCGCCTTCGACTCGCCCGCCGCGAACGCGCGCACGATCGGCGCGCATCCATCGGCCTGGGCGACGATCATCTTCGGGAACGCGATGTCCGGCGAGAGCCATCCTCCCTCGCGCATCTCCGCGAACGCCTTCCACATCCCGATCAGCCCCGTGCCGCCACCCGTCGGATAGATGATGTGCGTCGGCAGCCTCCATCCGAACTGTTCGGCGATCTCGTAGCCCATCGTCTTCTTCCCTTCGATCCGATACGGCTCCCGAAGCGTCGACGTGTCGAAGTAGCCGCTCTCGGCGGCGAACGCGCGCGCCTGCTTCCCCGCATCGCCGATGTGTCCGTCGACGAGCACGAGCTCCGCGCCGAACACACGAATCGTCTCGAGGATGGGCGTGGGCGTCGTCGCGGGAGCGTACACGCACACGGGGATTCCGGCCGCCGCACCGTACGCGGCGAGCGCGGCGCCCGCATTGCCCGCGGTGGGCGTGACGAATCCCGGAACGCGGAGCGCACGCGCACGCGTGACGGCGGCGCTCATGCCGCGTGCCTTGAACGATGCGGTGGGATTGAGTCCCTCGTCCTTCACCCACAGCCGCTCGACGCCGA
>DATGDQ010000546.1:0-3218 GCA_035310785.1 Gemmatimonadaceae bacterium
GTCCCGCATGTGTCCGGCTCGCCTGTCGCGACGAGCCGCCTCCACCGCCGGCTCCCTCCCGCGCTACTTCCGCTTCGACGCCCGCTTGGTGCTTCGCTTCGACCGACCAGTCTTCTTGCGGCCGCCAGTTCGTTTACGCCCTCTGCTCGATTTCCGCTTCGCAGGAACCTTCGCGCCTTTCTTTCGAGCCTCCGACAATCCGATCGCGATCGCCTGCTTCCGGCTGGTCACTCTTCCGCCCTTTCCGCCGCGTCCCCGTCGCAACGATCCCTTCTTGCGCTTCTTCATCGCTCGTTCGACTCGCTTCCCAGCCGCCTTCCCATACTTGCGCCTACTCTTCTTTCGCGTCGCCATGACTGCTCACCCTCGCTCTAGATGGTGGTCGTGGATGCACGCCGGACGTACGCCTGCTCACGCAAAGCAAAGGATGAGCCAACTTCCGTGATTCGTGAAGACTTGCTTGCCGGGATGTGGTTGGACGTACATCGTAGGTGCGTGTGTCGCCCGGCACTCAGGGAGTGACAGTCGCGCGACACGTCATCGTTCGTCCCCCCAGTCGCATCGAGGCATGCATGGCCGACATCTCTCGTTCGTTCGCGCGGGCGTTCGTGATTGCCGCGCTCTTCACAGGTGCGAACGCTTGCTCGAGCGATTCGACGAGCAGCACGTCGCGCAGCATCGTCGGACATGTGACGATCGATCCTGGTGAGGCTCGCATACCGGCCGAGAACGTCGTTGGCACACATGGACGGTCGACGCTCACACCGCTTGCGTCGCGTCGTAGACAGGGGGCGGAGCGCATCAACGTCATCTTTCGCGGCGACGCGATCGGCGTGGGACGGCTCGGCGCGATGTCCGTGCGCAGCATTGCCCGGGCGCGCGAGGTCGACGCGTCGATTCGCGCGCATCTCGCATCGCATCCATCCGCGGCGATGTTCACCGTGACGGACGTGTCGCCCGCCATCGGTGCGGCGCGATTACGGATCGCGGATCCGTCGCAACGCGATGCGATCATGGCGTCGCTGCGTGCCGACCCGGCTGTTGCTGCCGTCGACATCGATCACCTGCTGAGTCGCGGACCCGAATCGAAGGTCAGGCTCTCGAAGGCGATGGTCGAGCAGATTCGGGACGCGCGCAAGACCTCCACGCCCGGCGCCGGCGGGCTCACGTTCGCCGGAGCCGGTGCAAGCCGGATTCAGTATTGGAACTACAACCTGATCGACGCGCCGCGCGCCTGGGGAATTCCGGACACCGGCTCCGCGGCCGTCACGGTGGCCGTGATCGACGACGGCATCAATCCGCATCCCGATCTCGCGCTGAATCTCGATCTCGCCGGCAGCTACGACTTCGTGAGCGATGACAGCCAGGGATTCGGCCCGCCGGTGCCGAATTGCCGCGGCGGTCCCGATTTCACGAACTTCGATGACGATGCCTCGCTCGGTCCCGACCCGGATCCGACGATGCCGATCTCCGTGACCTTCGATGCGGCGAACGGGTGCCTCCAGCCGGACAACATTGCGAATCACGGTCTGCATGTGTCGGGTACGATCGGCGCGACGAACTCCTCGGTCAACGTCGTCACCGGGATCAACTGGAGAGTCAAGATCCGGATGATTCGCGCGCTCGGCATCGACGGTTTCGGATACGACTTCGACATCGCACAGGCGGTGCTCTATGCTGCGGGACTGCCCGCAGCAGGGGCGGGTGGCAATCCCGTCACCGCTCCGGACGCCGCGCCCATCATCAACATGAGTCTCGGCGGTGCATCGGACGCGACGCTCAGCGCGGCCGTCGCGGCGGCGATAGCGGCAGGTTCCGTGATCATCGCATCCGCCGGCAACGATGCGGCATCGACGTTCAACTTTCCCGCCTCCTATCCCGATGTCATTTCGGTCGCCGCGCTCGGCGCGGATGGCGAGCTGGCGAGCTACTCGACATCCAACGCGGCCGTCTCGCTCGTCGCACCGGGCGGCGATTTTCGCTTCGACGTTCCAGGCACGGTAGCCGGCGGCACGAGCGGCGTGCTCTCGACCGTGTGGAATTTCTTCGACGATCCGCAATTCGGAGAGCAGATCGGCCCGGACTGGGCATTCTACACCGGCACGTCGATGGCCGCGCCGCACGTCTCCGGTGTTGCGGCACTCGTCCTCGCGGCGAATCCGGGAATGACGGGAGCGCAACTCCGCGCTCGTCTCACGAGTACAGCCGTGGACATCGGTCCGCCCGGCGTCGATGCGCGCTATGGCTATGGACGCGTGGACGCGTACAACGCGATCACCGGCACGCAGGGACCGCCGATGAAGATCTATGTGAGCGCGATCGATGCGGCGACCGGAGCGGTGGCCAAGACGGTGGCAGCCGATGCCGACAATTCGTACAGGCTCACTGGACTGAACCCGGGGTCGTACTACGTGATCGCCGGACAGGATGAGAACGATGATGCCGTGATCGGCTTCCCGGGTCGGCGGTATGGTTGGGCCAACGGAGGCGGTGTGCCGACACCAGTCCAGGTGAGCACGAATGGAGCGGTGGAGGCTTCGATTCCGATCGGTGTTCCGGTGGAGCAGAGCGGAGTCGAGGGGCGTGTGTTCGTGAACGGCTGGGTGTTTGGCGCCCACGCGTCGCTGAACGACGTCAGCTCGTACGCACTCACCATTCCGACTGCAGGCCTCTACACGTTCGAGACGTCGGGCGCGATCGGCTCGTGCGGCTATGCGCTCGAGCTCAACACGTGGATCGTCGTGAAGAACAGCACGAACGATGCGATCGGCTCGAACGATGACACGTCGTCGGGTGGAAGCAGCCCGATGACGTTTCCGGGACGATACTGCTCCTACGTCTCGATGACCTTGCAGCCGGGCTCCTACGTCGTCGAGATACGTGGCGGCACGTCGTCGTTCGGTCCCCCGTACTTCAATCCGGGTACGTTCCGCCTGCAGGTGCGGAGCGGGCGATAGACCGCGCGGCTCGTGCGCGGCGCACCGGGGCACTCGCGAGAGTGTCCCGGTTGTCTTGCGTGCGCCTCCCGTTCGCTCACATGGGGAAGAAGCTGACCGTCGAGTGCCCGATGTCCTTCTCGAGTGACCAGTCGACGTAGTTGCCCTTGGGCACGCGCAGTGGCTGCATCAGCATGACCGTGGGCTTTCCCTGCACGCGCGCCGCGAGCTGGAGGCGTCCGTCGACATCGAGCATGTCTTCGCTCACGGCGAGCGTGGCCT
>DATGDQ010000547.1:0-1599 GCA_035310785.1 Gemmatimonadaceae bacterium
TTCCTGATTGCCATGGGTGCCTCGATTGAGGGAATCGGCACGAACTCGATCACGATTCATGGCGCCAGGTCGCTCCACGGTGCCACGCATCGCATCGGACCGGATCACATCGAGGTCGGCTCGTTCATCGGACTCGCGGCCGTCACGCACTCGGAGCTGCGCATCGTGGCGGCGGGCGTCGAGCATCTGCGCTCCACCCGCATGGGCTTCGAGCGCCTCGGTATCGAATGCACCGTGATCGGCGATGATCTTCTCGTCTCGTCCAAGCAGAGCCGAGCGATTCGCACGGACCTTGGCGGGCATGTACCCAAGCTCGAAGATCAGCCCTGGCCCGCGTTCCCGGCCGATCTCATGTCGATCGCCATCGTGACGGCCACGCAGTGCGAGGGGCTGATTCTCATGCACGAGAAGATGTTCGAGTCGCGCATGTTCTTCGTCGACAAGCTGATCGGCATGGGTGCGCGCATCGTCCTCTGCGATCCGCATCGCGTGCTCGTGGCGGGGCCCTCCGCGTTGCGCGGGAGCACGCTCGAGTCGCCGGACATCCGGGCGGGAATGGCGATGCTGCTCGCGGCGCTCTGCGCGACCGGCACGAGCACGATCAACAACGTGGGACAGATCGAGCGCGGCTACGAGCGCATCGATGAGCGGCTGCGCGCGCTGGGCGCGCGGATCACTCGCGTCGAGGACCCGCGCGGCTGACGCCCGACACCAGCACCGTGCCCGCGGCTCCGGCTCGCGAGAACATTCCGGATTTCGAGGCATTCGGTATCATCGCGTTCACGACCACGCGAGAGGCGGGAAGCTTCGGGACGATGTCGGATGAGCCCGTGCGCGCCGTGATGGCGAGGTGGGATGCGCTCCGGGCATCGGTGCAGTCGGCGATGCCTCCATCGGCGGCGCGCTTCGCCACCTCGAAGCAGGTCCATGGCACGCGCGTCGTGGAGCACGACGATGGGTGGGAGGGCTGGCTTCGTACGAGCGAGGCCGACGGGCACTTCGCACCGCGTCGCGGTACCGCCATGGCCGTGACGATTGCGGACTGTGTGCCGATCTTCATTGCGCATCCGGAGGGCGCGGTGGCGCTCCTGCATTCGGGGTGGCGTGGCACGGCGGCTCGCATCATCGAGCGTGCGCTCGCGGCGTTCAGTCGCCAGGGACTCGCCGCCGGCGACCTGCGCGTGCACCTGGGCCCCGCGATTTGCGGCGCGTGTTACGAGGTGAGCGCCGATGTCGCGGCCGCGCTCACCGGTGCGCCGGCGACCGGCCCGCAGCGCATCGATCTGCGCGCGCTGATCGCGGAGCATGCGCGGCTCGGCGGTGTGTCTGCGATCACCTCGAGCGAGTGGTGCACGCGCTGCAACAACACGCGCTTCTTCTCGCACCGCGCGGGGGACATCGGTCGCCAGGTTGCCGTGATGGTCGCGCGCACCGAGCCGCCTCGGGTTGACTCTCCCTAACTTCAAGTCTAGATTACATATCGGTTGCCCAGTCGTGATTGCGGCGGGGCCGGATGTGGGGGAGGTTGCCCCACATTTTTTATTTTTTGTCGCTTGCGAATTGACGTGAACCAAGAGCTGGAACGCGTTGTATCAGAAG
>DATGDQ010000548.1:0-6313 GCA_035310785.1 Gemmatimonadaceae bacterium
GTACCACGGCATGAAGGCGACGGTGACGTTGGAGCCGAGTGCGAGCTGCCCCATCTCGGTGCCTGCGCCATCCGCCAGCACATCGCCTTCCTTCACGCGCTGTCCGAGCCGCACGAGGGGGCGCTGGTTGATCGCCGTATCCTGATTGGTGCGCCAGTACTTCTTGAGGCGGTACCGGTCGTTCTGCGTGAGGCGCGCGAGCGGACGATCGCCCGACCGGCGCTCCTCGGTGCGATTGCGATCGGCGGGGCCGGCGTCCACCATGATCTCATCCGCGGTCACGCGCGTGACGACGCCGGAGCGCTTCGCGATGACGACGGCGCCGGAATCGCGCGCCACCTTCTCCTCGAGGCCGGTGCCGACGAGCGGCGTCCGCGGGTTGAGCAGCGGTACCGACTGCCGTTGCATGTTCGATCCCATCAGCGCGCGGTTCGCGTCGTCGTGCTCGAGGAACGGAATGAGCGCGGCGGCTATCGACACGAGCTGCTCCGGGGCCACATCCATGTAGTCGATGCGGTCCGGAGGTGTGAGCGGTACGTCGCCCTGCTGACGGCTGAGCACGAGCTCGTCGACGAACGAACCGTCGGGGTTGAGCTTCGCGTTCGCCTGGGCGATGATCGCGTCTTCCTCCCTGTTGGCGTCGAGCCACTCGATCTCGCCCGTCACCTTGCCCTTGCTCACGACGCGATACGGCGTCTCGACGAAGCCGAGATCGTTGACGCGTGCGAAGCAGGCGAGCGACGTGATCAGTCCAATGTTCGGACCTTCCGGCGTCTCGATCGGGCACATACGGCCATATTGCGAATAATGGACGTCGCGAACCTCGAAGCCGGCGCGCTCACGCGTGAGTCCACCGGGTCCGAGCGCCGAGAGGCGGCGCTTGTGCGTCAGCTCGGCGAGCGGGTTCGTCTGATCCATGAACTGCGACAGCTGCGACGATCCGAAGAACGCCTGAATGACCGCGCTCACCGTACGAGCGTTCACGAGGTCGTCGAGCGTGATCTTCTCCGGATCGGTGTTGATCGACATGCGCTCCTTCACCAGGCGCGCCATGCGTGACAGACCTACGGAGAACTGATTCGCGATCAGCTCACCAACCGAGCGAATGCGGCGGTTGCCGAGATGGTCGATGTCGTCCGTGTGGCCGCGCCCCTCGTGCAGCTCCACCAGGTAACGCACGATCGCCACGAAGTCCTCCTTCGTGAGCACCGTGTGCGACGCCGGCGTCTTGAGCCCGAGGCGCTGGTTGATCTTGTAGCGTCCCACGCGCCCGAGATCGTAGCGCTTGGGCGAGAAGAACAGCCGCTCGAGCGCGACGCGGGCCGTCTCGAGATTCGGCGCATCGCCCGGTCGGAGCAGCGAGTAGATCTGGCTCAACGCCTCCTTCTCGGAGTGCGTCGGGTCCTTGAGGAGCGTGTTCTTGATGAGCGTCGACTCGGCGCGTCCCGAAGCGACGAACACCTGGACCTTGGTGATGTCGTTCTTGCGCAGCTTCTTGAGCAGCGTGTCGTTGAGCGACTGCCCGGCATCGGCAATCACCTCGCCCGTCTCGGGCTCGACGACATCCACCGCGAGCGTGCGGCGCACCGGGCGCTCGCCGCGCTCGATCGCGTCGGTCTCGTCGCGGAGATCGATCGTCATGTAGCTCGCGAACACGCGAACCGAGTCCACGCCGAGGCGGCGCAGGCGGTTGTAGACCTCAGGCGTGAGCTCGTCGCCTTCCTTGACGAGCATCTCCGTCTCCGCGCGCTCGCGCTCGGCGCGCGCCTTCTTCGTCTTGAGCTTGGGCGCGTCCTCGGCGGTTGCCTCACCGGCGAGCGTGATGTCCTCGGCGATGATCGCGCCGAGCACCTCGCGCTGGTCACCGCGGCTCTCGAGCTTCTTGGTCAGATCGAGATCGCGAACTGCGAAGAAGAGGCGGAGGATGTCCGAGTTGCTCCCGTAGCCGAGCGCGCGGAGCAGCGCGGTGGCGGGGAACTTCTTCTTCTTGTCGATGTGCACGTACACGACATCGTGGATGTCGACGGTGAACTCGACCCACGAGCCGCGGAAGGGGATGATGCGCGACGAGATCAGGCGCTGCCCGTTCGGGTGCGTCGACTCCTCGAACACGACACCCGGCGAGCGGTGCAGCTGACTGACGATCACGCGCTCGGCGCCATTGATCACGAAGGTCCCGAGCGGCGTGAGCAGGGGCAGCTCGCCGAGGTAGACTTCCTTCTCGATGATGTTCCGAGGACGCTTCTGTCCGTTCACCTCTTCGTTGACGACGAGCTGCAGCGTCGCCTTGAGAGGTGCGGAGTACGTCATGTCACGCTCGATGCACTCGCCGACGGAGTACTTCGGCTCACCGAGCGAATAGCGGACGAATTCCAGCGAGTAGTTCTCGTGGACGTCCGTTATCGGGAAGAGGTCCTTGAATACACGCTCGAGACCGACGTCCTCACGATTGTGAGACGCCGCATCCAGCTGCAGCAGCGCCTCGAAGGCGCGCGTCTGGATGTCGAGGAGATGGGGCATTTCCATCCCCTTGTCGAGCTTGCCGAACGAGATTTGCTTCATTGTCTCAGCCATGTATCACCCACGCGCAGACGAAAGGGCCCCTCCCCCGCGGCTCGCGCGAAAAGCGCGGCAGCGGGGTGGAGCACCTGGTAAACCCGATTGTGTCGTACGATTCTGGAGTCGAACCATTCGCGCCGGAATCAAGAGAGGGCCGGCAGCTGTAACCGATGAATACCGGATAGCCACTCGGCAGTTCCCGCGACGGGCGAACGACGCCCGCCGCGAATCCTGCGGCCGCTTACTTGACTTCGACTGCGGCGCCCTGCTCTTCGAGCTTGGCCTTGATCTGATTCGCTTCATCCTTGTTGACGCCGGCCTTGACTGGCTGAGGCGCGCCGTCGACGAGGTCCTTCGCTTCCTTGAGTCCGAGCCCGGTGATCTCGCGCACGACCTTGATCACCTGGATCTTCTTGGCACCGGCTTCCTTGAGCACGACCGTGAACTCGGTCTGTTCTTCGGCCGCAGCCGCACCGCCACCGGCGCCGCCGGCAGCCGGCGCCGCGCCGGCCACGGGAGCCGCCGCAATGGTGACGTTGAACTTGGTCTTGAACGTCTCGATCAAGCTTGCGAGCTCGAATACCGACATGTTGCCGATCGCTTCGAGGATCTCGTCGGGGCTCAGCGTTGTGTTCGCCATTTTTTTCTCTCTCCTAAGTCAATCCCAGGTGTTCGATGTTTCCTGGGGCGTGTTGTATCGGACAAACCACCTGGGAACCATTAGGCGCTTTCGGCGCCTTCCTTCTGCTGCCGCAGCGCTTCCATCGCGCCCGCAAACGTGCTGAGCACACCGGAAAGCGCTCCGAGGAACGCGCCCAGCGGCGACTGCAATCCTGCTCCGAGTTGCGCCAGCATCTGCTCCCGCGACGGCAGCGATGCGAGCTGCTTTACCTGTGCGATGTCGATCGACTTGCCATCGAGCATGCCACCCTTCACTGCGGGCTTCTGATCGTTTTCCTTGGCGAAGTCGCTCAACACCTTGGCGGCGGCGACCGGATCCTTCCCGATCACGACGCCCGTCGGTCCGCGCAGGCGCGAGCCCGCGAGTCCCGACTCGTTCACCGCGCGAAGCGCGAGTGAGTTCTTGATGACGACATAGTCGACACCGGCCTTGCGGAAGCGGCGACGGAGCTCCGTCATGTTCTTGACGTTCAAGCCGGTGAAATCCGTGTAGTAGAACGCGGTCGCACCCTTGATCTTGTCGCGCAGCTCGGTGACGAGCTGCTCCTTCTCGTTGCGCTTCATCGTCTAGGACCGGTACGGGGTGATGTCGATCGAGATGCCGGGGCCCATGGTGCTCGAGATGGCCACGTTCTGCACGTACACGCCCTTGGCCGCGGACGGCTTGGAGCGGACGATCTGATCCATGAACGCCGCGAAGTTCGACGTCAGCGCGTCGGCACTGAAGGAGACCTTGCCGATCGGTGCGTGAACGTTGCCGCCCTTGTCGACGCGGAACTCGATCTTTCCCGCCTTGACCTCGCGTACCGCGCGTCCGACGTCGAAGGTCACGGTGCCGGCCTTGGGATTCGGCATGAGTCCGCGCGGACCGAGCACGCGACCGAGCTGGCCGACCTGCCCCATCTGATCGGGGGTGGAGATGAGGACGTCGAAGTCCATCCACCCTTCCTTGATGCGCGGAATGAGCTCGACGCCGACGAAGTCCGCGCCTGCGGCCTCCGCCTCGCGCGCCTTCTCGCCGACCGCGATCACCGCCACGCGCACGGACTTGCCGGTGCCGGCGGGGAGCACGACCGTGCCACGCACGACCTGATCGGCGTGACGCGGATCGACGCCGAGGCGCACCGCGATCTCCACCGTCTCATCGAACTTCGCGAACGCGGCACTCTTCACGATCTCGATCGCCTGACGCGGCTGATAAGGCGTGAGCGCCTGGCGCTTCTTCGCGGCGTCGACGTACTTCTTGCCGTGATCAGCCATTAGTCAGCCACCTCGATTCCCATCGACCGCGCTGCGCCGGCGATCATCGCCATGGCGGAGTCGATGTTGTCCGTGTTGAGGTCCGGGAGCTTGATCTCGGCGATCTTCCGAAGCTGCGCACGCGTCACCTTGCCGACTTTCGTCCGGTTCGGCACGCCCGAGCCCTTCTCGAGACCCAGCTCCTTCTTGAGGAGCACGGCCGCGGGGGGAGTCTTGAGGATGAACGTGAACGACTTGTCCGAGTAGATGGTCACCTCCACGGGGAGGATGATTCCATCCTGATTCTGCGTGCGAGCGTTGAACTCCTTGCAGAATGCCATGATGTTGATGCCGTGCGGACCAAGCGCCGTTCCCACCGGAGGCGCCGGATTCGCCTTTCCCGCCGGCACCTGCAGCTTCACGAACCCAGTTGCTTTCTTCGCCATAAACCTTCCTGTCGCGTTGTGTGGGGGTGAGCCACGCGCGCCGCTCGCTCGCGTGTGCCGCCGCCCCAGATCCCAGCTCCCACTTTGTGTTTACCGTCGTCGTGGTAGCCGACGTCCTGCATGTCTCGCTGACAGCCCGCGCTAGTAGCCCTTGAGCTGCAGATAATCGAGCTCCACACTCGTTGGTCGTCCGAAGAGCGACACCGACACGCGAACCTTGCCCTTGTCGGCGAACACTTCCTCGACGGTGCCGTTGAAATCGGTGAACGGTCCTTCCGTGATGGCGACCGCCTGGCCGACCATGAACGGAATCTCTTCCTTCGGCTCCTCGGTCTCGCGCTCGTCGGCGATGCCGAGGAGCCGGTTGACTTCGTCGGGGCGCAACGGCTGCGGAAGCCGCTCCTGTCCGACGAACTTGATGACGCCCTGGATGCTGTTGATGTCGTGCAGCGTTTCCTGGTTCATCACCATCTCGACCAGCACGTAGCCCGGATAGATCTTCCGTTCGACGTTCACCTTCTTGCCGTTCTTGATCTCTACGACTTCCTGTGTCGGCACGAGCGCCTGGCGGATCGGCCGCTCTTCAGCGGGCCGGGCATCGGCCTCGATGCGACGGGCGATCAGCGAGCGGACCTTGTTCTCGTGTCCCGCTGTGGTCTGAATCGCGTACCAGCGATGGCCTTCCACGAGCGTACTCACTTGAACAGAGACGGAATGAAGTTCACGAACACGGCCTGAAAGAACAGGTCCATGATCGCGATGAGCCCTGCGATCACGAGTACGACGATGATGATCGTACGCGTGGCTTCGATCAGCTGGCGCTTGTCGGGCCAGCTGACCTTCTTGAGCTCGATCTGCACTTCGCGCAGGAACGGCCCGGTGCGGGCGACGGTCGCGCGAACGTTTTGCAGCCACGAGCCATGACGTACCGCGTCAGTGGCCACGTTTACTTCGTTTCCTTGTGGAGCTTGTGGCAGTTGCAACGAGGGCAGTACTTCTTCCACTCGACGCGCTCCGGATGGAGACGCTTGTTCTTGTCGGTGAAGTAATTGCGATTCTTGCAGTCGCTGCAGGCAAGAATGATTTTTTCGCGAGGCATGTGCAGTAACGATTAAAGAGATCGGCCGGCACTCGTCCGGCCTGGCGACGCCGTTGGGCGTCGCCTTTCACTACCAGTACAACAGGAAACACCGTCGTGGCGTTTCCAACGCTTCGAACGCTCGGAGCTACTTGATGATCTTGGTGACGACGCCGGCGCCGACCGTGCGGCCGCCCTCGCGGATCGCGAAGCGCAGCCCCTCGTCCATGGCGATCGGCGTGATCAGCTCGATCTCCATCTGGATGTTGTCCCCCGGCATCACCATCTCCGTCCCCTCGGGCAGCTTCAC
>DATGDQ010000549.1:0-7922 GCA_035310785.1 Gemmatimonadaceae bacterium
CGGTCAACCTGGTGGTGGCTGGCCCGGCACATACCTCGATGTCGGAAGCGCTGTGGATCACCTGCGCACGCTGGCGGGACCGTATGCGCTGGACCTCGGTCGAGTCGTGATCGTCGGACACTCGGCTGGCGGGCATCTGGCAATGTGGGCGGCCGCGCGCGCACGAGTACCGAAGGGAAGTGGGATATTCACGGGCGACCCATTGCCCGTCCGCGGCGTCGTCGACCTCGCCGGACCAGTCGACTTGTCGGCGAACATTGCGGGCTACGAAGCGCTGTGCCGCGATTCCGTGATCACCACGCTGATCGGCGGAACACCCACGAGCGTACCCGAGCGGTATGCGCAAGCTTCGCCGATCAAGCTACTCCCGCTGGGCATCCCGCAAGTGCTCGTCATTGGTGAGCACGAAGACTTTGTGCCGCGGCAATTCGTGGATGCCTACGCGAAAGCAGCAACTGCGGCGGGCGATTCGTTGAGACTGATCATCGTCCCGCGCGTCGGGCACTTCGAGCTGGCGAGTCCTCGCGCTACGCCATGGCCGCAGGTCGAAGCCGCTGTTCAGTCGTTACTCGACGGAAGATTGCCTCCGCCGATCCAGGCAACTGCGGCGGCACCCAGCGCGCTCGAGCGTTAGACCACGTCGGAACTCCCAGCAGCGCTTGCCGCCGAATGCTCGCGAATCATTCGAGCGGCCGCAGCGACGAGCTCCGCATTGTCGCGCGCCTCGGTTCCGTCGGGCAGCACCGTGATGTCCTCGAAGCCGGTACGGATCCCGTGTCCTCTCGCGAGCCCGCGTGCGTTGACCGCCCAACATGCGATGCCATAGCCGTGATGAACCTGTTCCAGCGTGATCCCCGCGGACACCACGATCCCCTCCATCTCGGCCGCGTGCTCGAGAGCCGTGTCGGGATCGGAATCGAGTGGCTCGATGAGCACGCGCCGACAGCGAGGCGCCAGTCCGGATCGCACGAACGCTCGCGCATCGTCGGCGGTCAGTAGCCCGGCTTCGATTCCGACGTCCCGCGAGAGCAGATGCTCGCAAAGCTCGACGATGCCGGGCTCGCCCTGATTCGCGGTCACGAGATCCGGCATTTCCTCCCATCCGGAAACGATGCGGAATCGCTCGGCCGGATCCGCGACGATCGTCGCGGACGTGGTGAGAGAAACGGGAGCGCCACATCGCGCTCGGATCTCCCGAAGCATCTTGGCGCACGCTGCACCATCGAGCGTCTCGATGCCCCAATCGTCGAACGCGTGCACGTGTACCGAGTGTGCGCCGGCGTCCACAGCTGCACGGGCGGCGTCCGCGATGTCCGCTGCGGTGCGCGGCGCTGCCGCATGAATCCGGTCGCCATTGAGGGCGGCCTGCAGGAAGACGGGCAACTGCATTCCATACAATACAGTTCGGCGCCCCGGCTGTCATCCGCTTGCGACTGGATGTCACCAATCTTGCCGGTGATTCACTCGAAAGCGCGGCCGATCCGACGTGCTCCGACCGCGAGCACATCGCTGACTTCGGCCATCGTGCGATTCATCTCGATGGAGATTTGACATGACGACGCCAGCAAAGAATACGATCTGTTTGTGGTACGATCGCGATGCCGAAGACGCGGCGCGGTTCTATGCCCAGACCTTTCCCGATACGTCGGTCAGCGCCGTGCACCGCGCTCCGGGAGACTCTCCCTCGGGCAAGAGGGGAGACGTGTTGACGGTCGAGTTCACAGTGATGGGCATTCCGTGCCTCGGTCTCAACGGCGGTCCCACCTTCACGCACAACGAAGCGTTCTCGTTTCAGGTCGCAACGGCGGACCAGGCCGAGACTGATCGCTATTGGAATGCGATCGTCGGAAACGGCGGTGAGGCGAGCGCGTGCGGCTGGTGTAAGGACAAGTGGGGAGTGTCCTGGCAGATCACACCGATTGCGCTGACCAAGGCGATCACCGATCCGGATCCCGCTGCCGCGAAGCGCGCGTTCGATGCTATGATGCAGATGGGGAAGATCGACATCGCGACCATCGAGGCGGCGCGCCGCGGTTGAGGGTGCGCCTTCGAGGCGTGCTGCTGGCATCCCGAAGATTCGCTGGTGCACGCCTCTCTCACGGAGAACACGCGGATGAGTAGAACTCTCCGTGCGCTCGCCCTCGCGAGTGTCACCATGCTTTCCTGTCGAGGAGCGGAGCGCTCCTCCGGCGCGAACTCGGGCATCGTCGCCGACAGCGCCACCGTCGACGCTACCACGACGGCATTCCACGGGTATCTCCGCGCGAATGATCTCGAGAAGTTCATGTCGTACGTCGCGGAGGACGTGATCTTCATGCCGCCCGGAGAGCCGCCCGTGCGCGGTCGAGACGCGGTACGCAAATGGATGACGAGCTTCCTCGCGCAGTACCGCACCTCCTCACTCGCGCTCGACAATCGTGAGGTGCGGGTCGGCGACGGCTGGGCGGTGGAACTGGGTACGTTCGAGTGGTCGCTTCAGCCGGTCGCGGGCGGTTCTGCGGTGGTGGATCGCGGGAATTACATGCAGCTGTGGAAGAAAGATGGCGACGGGAAATGGCGGTTTGCGCGCGAGATCTACAACAGTTCCGTTCCCCCGCAGCCCGCCGTCCCAAAATGACGGTGATTCACCTCGCCTGATGCCCTTTCAGCCGCGCGACCCGCACTACGATTCCCGCGTGCGAGCGAGCTTCGCCCGTCAGGCGGCGATGCGCACGCTCGGCGTGACCCTCGAGCGCATCTCGCCTGGAGAGGTCGATCTGGCGCTCGCCTTCCGACAGGACCTGACGCAGCAACATGGGTTTCTGCACGCGGGCGTGATCACCGCCGCGGTGGACAGCGCGTGCGGTTACGCGGCCCTGACCCTCATGGATCCCGGAGTTGCGGTGCTGAGCGTCGAGTTCAAGGTGCAGCTCCTCGCCCCCGCGCGCGGTGCGCGGTTTCTCGCACTCGGTCGCGTGGTTCGCGCAGGGCGCACGCTCACGGTGGTGTCGGGCGAGCTCCGCACCGACGCCGACGAGGTCGTCGCGTTACTCAATGGGACCATGATGGCAGTCCGCGACCGCCCGGATCTCTCCGACTGACGCCGCGCGCGTCAGGGAGATGACTCGCGTTGCGCGAGCGCGATCAACGCTGCGCTCGCAGCCGCGCGATAGTGTGGATCGTTGTAGTCGCGAGTAGGTGCATCGATCGTCGCCCGGAGCTCGACGCGCGCCGAATCCGTCTTGCCCTGATCGGCCAGGATGCGCGCGAGATCGAGATGATGGATCGCGCGCTGCGGCTCGAGCTCGATCGCCGCTCGGAGCTCGCTCTCGGCCTCCTCCCACGTCGCGGTCGCGAACAGCTTTCCGCCGGTCATCGTGTTGGCCATGTCGCGCGAGAACGTACCGAGCCGCAGATACTCCGCCGCCCAGAGCGCGAGCACGTGGAGGCAGCCCGCGTGCTTCGGCGCCAGCGCGAGACAGCTGTCGGCCTCCTGGCGAATCTCGGTGGCGAATGGCAGTCGCTCGACGGTGGGGAGCGTGAGCGCCGTTCGCCCGAGCGCTACCGCAAGCGCGAAGTGCGCCTGCGCGTTCTTCGGCGCCTTCTTCGCGGCGGCTCGCGCATGGCGCTCGGCGTCGCTGCGCAGCGAGTCGGCGTGTCCGGGCACCGAGTCGTACTCGGCGAGCTCCGACTCCGTGCGCGCCGCGCGCCAGAGCGCGTCTCCACTCGACGAGTCCTTGGCCATCGCGGCGAGGTAGTGGTGCAGCGCGTCAACGGCATGGAGCGCGGCGTAAGCGCTATCGCCCGCGGCGATGTGCCCGGCGGAGCTCTGCGCGGGGAGCGCGAAAGCCGTGGTCGCACACAGGGCGGCAGAGAGCAGCGGGCCGACACGACGCATCAGATGTTTCCGCGTAGGAGTGAGATGGTGCGCGCTCCAGCGTCGAGCGATGTCGAGAGGACACGCCGAGCGCTCATTCTCCCCTACTCGCGTGCGCGTATTCGGTGATGGCGACACACGTTTATCGCGCTCGCACGCTGCGCGACGCGCTTGTATTTTCACCCCTGCACCAAGTCCGTAACGGCATCGCAACAGCGGTGTAAGGGTATCGCGCGGGCCGTTTGCCTTGCGATGCATGGGCCACCTCACCCCAGGGCGGCCCCACTCATTACACGAGTCGCTCTCCGTCGGAGTCCGCGATGTCGCTGTCGAAGCCGCAGGTCGAGTCACAACCTGGATCGTACGCTCCGTCGTCCCCGATGACGATCGGCAACGATGCCGAATTCGAGGCGCTCTTCCGGGCGCACTACGCGCCGCTGTGCGCGTTCGTGAGTCGCATGGTCGGCTCGCGCGCGGTGGCCGAGGAGCTCGTTCAGGAGCTGTTCCTCTACTTGTGGGAGCACCGCGCCACATGGAGCGCCCACACCTCGATCCGCACGTATCTCTTCACCGCGGCGCGTAACGCCACCCTCAACTATCTGCGCCGCGAGAAGCTCGAGGAGCGAGCGATGCAGGGCGACGAAGGGACGATCGCCCTGTTCACACGCTCACAACTCGAGATCGAGCGGGAGGTCGCGCTCGCGGAATTCGAGCGTGCGGTGAAGCGCGCGGTCGCGCAGCTCCCGCGGCGCTGCGGCGAGGTCTACACGCTGAGTCGCGAGCAATACCTCAGCTACGCGGAGATAGGGGACGTGCTGGGAATCTCGACGAAAACGGTGGAGGTCCACATGGGACGCGCGTTCAAGCTGCTGCGAAAGCATCTCGCGCCGTATCTGCGAGACATGTAAGGGTCGGTTTCCTTCTGTGTTCCTCTCACATCGTAGGCTGACCTGAGCATCCCATGACTATCGACGACAACGAATGGATGGCCCTGGCGCGATACGCTGCCGGCGAAGGTTCGGCGGAGGAGCGCGAGACGATGCGACGCTGGATCGCCGAGAACGAGGAGCGAGCGCGGCTCGCGTTCGAGCTCGGGCTGATCGGTCGCGCCTCGGTCCTTGATAAGACGGAGTGGAACACCAATGCGGCGTGGGAGCGACTCACGGTGCGCGCCGGCACGCCGAACCCACCATCGGTGCGTTCGCGCTCGGGAAGTCCGCTGGCGATTCTCCAACGGCGATCGCCGGTACGCGAAAAGCTGACACTGTGGGGCATCGCAGCGGTCGCGGTGCTGGCGCTGGGCGGCGCCTACGCGATGCGCGGCCAGTTCGCGGGGACGCCAACCGTCGCGGCCGCCGACTCGGCGACGGAGCGCGACTTCGGTACTCAGCGCGCCCAGGTGGCCGAAGTTCGGCTGCGCGACGGCACCACCGTCTCGCTCGCACCGGAGAGCCGATTGACGGTGATGCCGGGGTACGGTACCACGGAGCGCGCGGTGCGCCTCGATGGGGAAGCATACTTCCGCGTGACGCATGACTCGCTGCGTCCCTTCACCGTGCACACCGCCAGAGGTGATGTGCGCGATCTGGGCACCGCATTCGCGGTGACGAGCTACTCGAGCGACAGTACGCTGCGCGTGGTCGTCTCCGAGGGACGCGTGCGCGTGTCGATGGCTGGCCAGCCGGCGGCCAGCGGCTCGGTGCTCGAGCGCGGAGATGTCGCGCACCTCGGGCATGCGTTGAGCCCCCGCGTCGAGCACGGGGTGGACGTCGGCCAATACCTCGGCTGGACGCAGGGGCGGCTGTCCTTCTATCGCGCGCCGCTCTCGGATGTCGTCCTGCAGCTCGGCCGCTGGTACGATCTGCGATTCGTACTACAGGATTCCTCGCTCCGCTCGCGTCGCGTCACGATGTCCGTGTCGACGACATCTGCGGATGCGCTCGTGGACGCGATGGGGGCGGCACTCGGTCTCCGCGCCCTCCGCCGCGGTGACACCATCACGCTGCGCGCCGACGCGCATACCTCCGCGACGGGAGCCCAGCCGTGAACCGGACCGCGCGATTCTTGATCGTGCTGGCGGGCACCGCGGTGCCGCTGCTCGCGCAGGCGCAGGCGCAGGAGAGCGGGACAGCTCCTCCGCCGCCGATGCCAACATCATCGAAAGCGCCGCAGGGACCCGCACACGCGCCGTCCGTGATGCGGAAACACATCACGATCGATCTCAAGCGCGTGACGCTCGCCGATGCGCTTCTCGCTGTGGCGCAGGGCGGCGGTGTAGGCCTCGTCCACGGTGACGACGTCGCGGCCGACAGCGCGCTCGTGACCGTGCACCTGGTGGACGTCGAGCTCGGAAAGGCATTCGAGCACGTGCTGCGCGGCACCGGCTTCGTTGCGCGGGAGAAATCAGGAGTCGTGGTCATCATTCGCGATGGACAGCCGCGCGCCGACGCGGCAAGCGACACCGTTTGGGGAGGCGTCTGGGGGCAGGTGACCGACTCTGCGACCAGGAAACCACTCCCCGGCGTCGAGGTGAGCATTCGCGGGCTCCGCGCGCGATTCACGACGAACGACAGCGGGTACTACGCCATCCGCGCTCCTTTCGGGGCATACATCGTCGTCGCACGGCTCCTCGGCTACGACCCGGTGGAGCGCAACTTCGTGGTGCGCGACAGTGTGACTGACAACAGCGCCACACGGCTGGACATCGTGATGCGGCTGCACGCGGAGAAGATGCAGGAAGTCGTGGTCACCGCGAGCGGAATGCAGCGACGGCTCGAGCTCCCGAACGACATCGTCACGATCAACGCGGATTCCGTGATGAAGATCGCTCCGGTGCACAATGTGACGGAGCTGCTCGAGGGGCGCGTGCCGGGGCTGGATGTCCAGCATACCTCCGGTGTGCCCGGCGATCCGTCGAGACTGCGCCTGCGCGGCATCGGCAGCATCACTCGCGACAACGCACCGATCGTCATCGTCGATGGGATTCGTCTCGACGTGTCCGAGGCGTTGACCCAGAACAGCGCCCTGTCATCGCCGAGCGCGAACCGGCGCTATCTCGCTCCGTCGCGACTCGATCAGATCGATCCCAACAGCATCGAGTCGATCGAGATCTTCAAGGGGCCGTCGGCCGCATCGCTGTACGGATCCGATGCCGCGAACGGCGTGATCGTCATCACGACGAAGAAGGGACGCGCGGGACCACCGCAGTGGCAGGTCTCGACCACGAATGGAGTTTCCGAGCTGCCAGGGTCGTATCCGGCGGGGCTGTATCGGTGGGGACACCAGGTCGCGGGCGGCGGCCCGATTCTCTGCCCGCGCACCGACTACCGATGCATTCAGGACAGCCTCGTATCGTTTCAGGCGTTGAACGATCCGCGGCTCCGGCCCTTCGCGCTGGGACACCGCTCCGAAGCGACGATGTCCATCAGCGGCGGCTCGCAGGCGCTCACATATTCGCTGACGGGAAGCGGCAGTCAGGACATCGGGCTCTTTCGCCTTCCCAATGTGGACCTTCAGCGATACCAGCAATTCCAGGGGACGGCGGCGCCGAGCTGGATGAAGCGTCCCGACCAGCTCACGACGTGGGCAGGCTCGAGCCAGCTCACCACGTCGATCGGCTCCACGGGCACGATCTCGCTCCAGTCGTCGCTCACCTCTCAAGAGCAGCAGCGGTCGAGCATCGAATCCGCGATCGCCGCGCTCCAGGGACAGTTCGTGGACCGGTCGCAGCTCGGCATCCAGCCGCTCATCCCCGGCGCCTACGAGCGGGCGCGCTCCAAGTCGCTGAACTTCACGAACGCCGCCAATCTGAGCTGGACTCCGTATACGTGGCTTCCACTGACGGCCACCGTCGGCGTGAGCGTCGACAACCGCGACGATGAAACGCTGCTTCCGCACGGGCTCTCCCAGGACATCGACAGCGCCGGCCACTTCTCGGTGGGGACGACCCATCTCGTGACCGAGACGGCCGATGTCGGGACGAACATCGCGAGCAAGCTCCCGTTCGGGATGCGGCTCACGACCGGCTTGGGGATGAATCTCTACAGCACATCGGGGACGATCGAGA
>DATGDQ010000550.1:0-5414 GCA_035310785.1 Gemmatimonadaceae bacterium
CTGGAGGAGAAGATCGCACTCGCGCGTGCACGCGCCGCCGCGGCGAAGAACGAGAAGTACAGCACGAAGGCGCGCGCGGCGCTCGAGGAATCAGAGCGGTATTTCGAAAAGGCGTACGACGCCGCAGTCAAGCGCTACGGAACGACGTGAGCGAGTGTGCATCGCCCGGCAACTGCCGGGCGATGCCTCTTGCTAGCTCACACCGCCGTCAGGTACTGCAACGAGCAGTATCCCTCCTCGCCGTTCGCCGAGCGGATGAGCGCCCACTCATCGTTGTACTTGCTGAGCAGCGTCACCTCGGAGTTGTGCGCGGCCTTGCCGACGATCGGCTGATCCGTGCCCGGTCCCTTGCGAATGTTCAGGTTGGAGGTCTGCGTCGTGACCTTGAGACGAGTGGACGGCGCAGCCGGAGAGACGTTGAGGTTGAGAACGAGATCGCCGCTCCGATAGTCCGGATCGATCTTGTCGTAGATGTTCCACAGCTTGTCCTTCGCCTCGCCAGTGGGCACGACGCCGTCGATGTAGAGCACGTTGTCCTGCGTGCGCACGGCGAGGTTCGAGGCCCCGCTTGACTTCGCCGCGGTGATGAGATCCGCGTATTTCTCCTCGAGAGTAGGCATGATCCTTTGATAGTCGAGTGTGGAAGGCGGATTATTTCTTCACCGTGGCTTTGTTCTCGATCTTCTTCGGGTGCAATGCGCTGAGCGCCTGCATGACCTTCGGCAACGCGCTCCGCTGGACCTCGCCCGTGAGCGTGACGACGCCGTTGCTCACGTTCGCGGAGAGTGTCGGGTAATCCTTGAGCGCTGTCTGGACATTCGCCTTGAGCGAATCATCCGGGGAGATGACGACAGGAGCGGGAGGTGGCGCGACCGTCGCATTGTCGGCGACCGACTTGACGCCCTTCACTCCCTTCACGGCCGATTCGCCCGCGGTTCGCGCCGCGCTATCGGCGAACTGCCCGGAGATCACCGCGGCTCCGTTCGCGACATCGACGGTGACGCCCTGCATGCCGGAGAGAGCCTTCTCGGCGTCGGCCTTGATGTCCGCATCCTTGCGTCCGCACGCTGCGAGTGCGAGGGCCACCGCGGCCGCTACGGCGAATGCCCGCGTTCGTGACAAAAGCATCATGGATTGCGCTCCCCTCGTTGAATGGATCGAAATCAGATCGGCGACTTCAGTCGGAGACTGTGTTCGATCGGCGCCGAGCGCAAGGCGCGCGGTTCACATCAGTTGCCGAACTGGACAACACCGCGCTGCGCGTATAATTCAGGAGACAGAAAGCGGACTTCCCGCTGATGCACGCTCGCCCTCTTCGCAGGAGCTACGCATGACAGTCGCCAAGGTTACCGAGATCACGTCCACATCCACCGTCTCCTTCGAGGACGCGATCGCGCTCGGCATCGCGCGCGCCAGCAAGACGCTGCGCGATGTGAAAGGCGCGTGGGTTCAGAGCATGAAGGTCGACGTCAAGAACGGAAAGATCACCGACTATCGAGTCGACATGAAGGTTACGTTCGTGCTCAACGACTGAGCCGAGATGTTCGCTTGGCGGTCAGCGCTTTACGGCTGAGCTGCCTGCGACCGGGGCCGATACGGCGCCTTGATTCGAACCGGGACGCCAACTTCGCCCCAGTGTACTCGCATCACGGCGTCGGCGCGCAACACGTTCGGGAAGTAGATGGCCATCGTCTCGATGTGCGAGACGGATTCGGGCGCAACGTCTACTCGAAGCACGTCGTTCTCGGGCCCGGGATACGGCTTGTGGAACACGTGCGCTGCTCGACTGAAGATGACGGTCCACGGGAGGTGCTCGCGTGGCACCAACCACAATGAGTACTCGCCCGCTTTCAGCGCGTGGCCCTCGATCAACACGTCATGGTCGAATACGACGCGAGTGGCCGAGTCAGCACCGGGATGCCAGACGCTGTCCCACGGCACCAGCTTCCCGAACAGCGCGCGCCCTCGCGCGACAGGCCGACCATACTCGACGGAAATGGTGGTGAACGCCACCGTTTGCGTCACGCTCCCCCGCTGACTGAACGGATAGCCCTGACCGAGCGCGGAACTCGGAAGCGTTGCTGTGAGAAACCACAGGAGCGCGATGGTGGTTCGTCCGCTGGCAAGACGAGGGAGCTGCATGCTCATCCAAGACATAGCTCATTGGCCTGGTTCCCAGAACCTTCCCAGCCCGAATCGAAGACGACGGCAGGTGAACGGCTGCCCATGCAGTAGAGATTCAATCGCGCCCCATTCCCGGCCACGATAATTCGTCCCGAGCAGGAGTGCATCGCGCACTACAAGTTGTCGACCGCCGCCTGAGGTCCAACCTCGCGAGGACAATTCTTCTAGCTGCTCGCGGCGACGTGTTCAGCGGGAGTGCCTCGAAAGCGAAGTCCGGCAGCGATTCCGCCGTGTTGATTCAGGCGATCGGCCGCTGGTCCCGACACCTCCTCGACGGACGCGTCCTGATCGAGCGCAGCTCGTATGGCCTCTTCCGCCTCCAGCGCGTGATCTTCCAGATAGTGATGAGTGAAGTAGAGATCGCGCACGCTGGATCGCTCGAGCGCCCTTCGCGCTTCCACCGGGCCGGCCGCCCCCAATCCTTGCGCGCCGGCGAGCTCGAGGATGTCGGCGATGCGCCGATCGTCCACCAGGTCGCGCAGCTCCGAGGAGGCTGACCGCGCGGTCTGCGCGATGTCCGCCTCCGTCGCGTGCACATCGAGCGAGCCCACCTGCGTCACGCGAGTCGGCGCGAGCGGCGTCAGATGCTGCGCGAGTCGCGCCGCAACACGTTTGCTTCCCCCGATCAGAATCCATCCATCGCCACCCGCTAACTCGTGCGCCTTGTCAACGGCCTCGACGATCATCCGATCCCGTCCCTGGAGCAGAGATCGCTGTGCCGCGTCGCGGCCCGCGGTCCCGCGCGTTCCCGTATGGAATTTCTGTCGCGGTGGTGCGCCGAGGTGCTCGGGATGGTCCAGGCTGTGATGGGCGCGAATGACGTCGACGCGCTCCGGCCGCCCCGAACGATAGCGATAGATGGACGCCTTGCGCGCGTCGGCGACAACCACGATGACGGGCCGGTCTTCCTTGAGCGCACGCATGGACGGTGCGACGTAGGGCCCGGTACGCCACACCGCGGTCGTTGGCGTCGGCGCAGGAAGAAGTTGGGCGTCGTGAACTCTATCCGAGGTGATGAACGCTGCCCAGCCCGGCGCGCCGATCCCGTTGGAGAAGCCGGCGACAGCGGTGTCGAGCAGACGCACGCATTGCTCGAGCTCCTCTCGCTCAGCGTGAGACGCGTCTTCGAGCCGTCGCCTCAAGTCCAGGAGACTGTGGTCGAGCTGCAGGCGCCACGATCGCTGCAGCGCTGGGTCGGACGCGGTGCCATCGAGGTAGACGCTCAGGACGCGCTTGTTCGCCAACGAGCGGTGAAGCGCCACGAGCCGTGCATGAGTCAACATACGTCGCCACCTTCCATTGATCGCCCAGTCCGGCGGATCCGCTCATTGGCACTTCCGCACGAGCCCAAGCAGGAGCTCCCAATGTGCGCCATTGCTGCACAGCCGCAGTCCGGACATTCCTGACAAGGATGTCGCGGCGCGGCTGCGTCCTTCGACTTGACCATGCGTCATCACCCATCCTCCGGGAAGAGGCCACGATCCGCGTGAGGATCCTTATCAGGCGTCGCCTGACTGCGCGCGCTCGACCGGGTCGCTAGAGTATTCGCGAGCGTGAGAGTCGCGGTTCGTACTCGATCGCTCAGCCGAACGGCAGGACGCTGCCGGGAGGATCTGTCGGCGCTGACCCGGCAGACCGGATGCGAGGTCGCTGGCCGCATCTGCAGCCCTGGTGAGAGTCAGGACACGTTGTCGGAACCGCCCGTCAAACGGAAAGATCCGAAGCCAATCGCAGCACTCTTGCGATGTCGAGCTGATCACTTCGGATCACCAGCGAGGAAGGGATTCCGGTGCGAGGTATCGCGCCGGGATCCCTTTTCTCATTCGTCCGTGTTCGCCCGATAGACCTCGGCGAGAGGCGAGGTGATCTTCGAGTGCATCGCGGCAGTCACGTTCCGAACTCGGGAGGTTGCGATGACCGGCATCATTGAACGAACGGATCACGCGGCGGCCTACGCAGTGCGCCGCGCCGCACACCCGCTGCTCGGAGCTCCGGAGGACTTCAACCCGTTGCTCGCGCGCATTGGCGAGGCACGCTTCGTCCTGATCGGCGAGGCGTCACATGGCACGCACGAGTTCTATCGCATCCGGGCGGAGATCACGAAGCGTCTCATCCGCGAAAAGGGTTTCACCGCCGTCGCCGTGGAGGCGGACTGGCCGGACGCGTATCGCGTGAATCGCTACGTGCATGGGGAAGGGCAGGATGGCGATGCGGGAGAAGCGCTCGGCGGATTCCGGCGCTTTCCGCAGTGGATGTGGCGCAACAGCGATGTGCTCGACTTCGTCGGCTGGCTGCGCAGTCACAACGATCACGTCGCGGAAGTGGAGCGGACGGGATTCTTCGGCCTGGACCTCTACAGCATGCATGCGTCGATGGAGGCAGTGTTGAGCTACCTCCGACTCGTGGATCCGGACGCCGCTCGTCGCGCGATGATCCGTTACTCGTGCTTCGACCACTTCGGCGAGGACCCTCAGGCGTACGGCTACGCCGCCAGTCGCGGCCTGGCACCATCGTGCGAGACGGAGGTTCTGAACCAGCTCATCGAGCTTCGCCGGTCGGCTGCCGAATACGCACGTCGCGACGGGCGCGTCGCGTACGATGACCTCTTCTACGCGGAGCAGAACGCGCGGCTGGTCGCCAACGCCGAGCGCTACTACCGCGCCATGTTCGGCAGCCGCGTGTCTTCGTGGAACCTTCGCGATCAGCACATGGTGGAGACCCTGGACGCACTCGTGACGTTCCTTTCCACGCGGGAGCCACGGCGAGCGCCGAAGGTCGTGGTCTGGGCGCACAACTCCCACTTGGGCGATGCACGCGCCACCGAAATGGGCGCCGGCGGCGAATTGAACGTCGGACAGCTCGTGCGTCAACGACACGGGCACGACAGCGTGCTGGTCGGATTCACCACCTACTCGGGATCGGTCACTGCGGCATCGAACTGGGACGAGCCCGCGCAGCGCAAGAGCGTGCGTCCCGCACTGCCGGACAGCTACGAGGCGCTGTTCCACGAGCTCGGTCCCAGAAGCTTCCTGCTCGATCTCGATGCACGGAGCGACGCGACCGCCGCGCTGCGGAATCCACGGCTCGAGCGCGCGATCGGCGTGATCTATCGTCCCGAGACGGAGCGGCTGAGTCACTACTTCCATGCGCGGCTTCCCGATCAGTTCGACGTCGTTCTGCACTACGACAGAACCCGCGCGGTGGAACCGATGGAGCGCACGGGCCTCTGG
>DATGDQ010000551.1:0-1802 GCA_035310785.1 Gemmatimonadaceae bacterium
TCTAGCTTCCCGGCTGGGTGTCATTCCGCCGTGATGTCAGATCGCTCCTCTCTCCCGCCTGCCCCTTGGAAACAGCGGACTTCCTCTCCACCGTCCCCCTGCTCAGTGGCCTCGACGCCGCCGAGCTCGCGAAATTCGCCGAAGTGACGCGCGAGCGCAGCTATCCCAAGGGAAGCGTCATCCTGTTCGAGCACGACCCGGGCGACTCGCTGTTCATCGTTCGCACCGGACGCGTGAAGGTCGTCTTGATCGGTGAGGACGGGCGCGAAGTCATCCTCGGAATTCTCGGCGTGAGCAACCACTTCGGCGAGCTCTCGTTGATCGACAGCCGGCCGCGCTCGGCGCACGTCATCGCGATGGAGGATGCGACGCTGCTCGTGCTGCATCGCGATGATTTCCGCCGCCGCGTGCTCGAGTCTCCCGCAGTCGCGTGGGCCTTGCTGCAGGAGCTTTCGCGCAGGCTGCGTCGAGCCGACGAGCAGATCGGCCGTCTCGTGCTTCTCGACGTGGATGGACGCATCGCACGCCTGCTGCTCGATGCGGCGGGCGAGAGCGGCGGCACCGTGATCGAGAAGCGGCTCACACACCAGACCATCGCGCAGATGATCGGTGCGAGCAGGGAGACGGTGTCGCGCGCGATGCGCGATTTTCAGGACCGCGGTTTGATCGACGTGCAGCGCCGCCAGATCTCCGTGGCCAACCGCGAAGGGCTCGAAGCGCTGGCACGGGTGAAAGTCTGAGCGTGTGAGCGCCGGATGACGCTCACGCTCACGTTTTGGGGAACCCGCGGGTCCGTGCCATCGCCCGGTGCATCGACCGCGCTCTTCGGCGGCAACACTCCATGCGTCGAGTTGCGTACGGCGACGAACGCGCTGCTGATTCTCGATGCCGGCACTGGCATTCGGCGGCTCGGGCGCTCGCTGCTGGAGCGCGCGAGGGCGAAGCCGATCGTCGCCGACATACTGCTCAGCCATGCGCACTGGGATCACATTCAGGGCCTTCCCTTCTTCGCGCCGCTGTTTCAGGAGGGGCATGAATTCACGATCCGCGGCGCACCGGAGGCGCTGGCCTCGATCGAGCAGGCCTTGCGCGCGCAGATGGAACCGGCCGTGTTCCCCGTATCGTTCGACGCGTACCGTTCCCAGGTACACTTTCGTGCGCTCAGCGAGATCGAGCGCGGCGACGGTTATGCCCTCCGAACGCACGCATTGCGTCATCCCGGGGGTGCGATCGGCTACAGGATAACGGACGGAAACCCCGGCGCACCGGCACTCGTCTACATTTCAGACAACGAGCTCGGCCATGCCGAGGGGTACGAGTCGGCTCCGGGATGGCGGGACGCGCTCGTGTCGTTCGCGCGCGATGCATCGCTGCTCGTGCACGACGCGATGTACACGGCCGACGAGTATGAGCTGCACCGCGGGTGGGGCCATTCGCGGTACGAAGACGTCGTGGACCTCGCGCTCGATGCCGGAGTGCATCGGCTGGTGCTCTATCATCACCATCCCGAGCGCTCCGACATCGCGATGCGCGAGCAGGTAGCCGCTTGTCAGGAGCGGGCGCGTGCGAGCGGCGCGCGGCTCGAAGTGCTGGCGGCTGCGGAGGGTACGGCGCTCACCGTGTAGCAGGGGGGAGAGCATGCGAGGCCGACGTTCGATCTTCAGCACGACCGCGGTGCTTCTCGCGATGATCACCGCGAGCACGGCTCGACTTCCAGCACAGCAACGCGATGGCTCCCTGGTCATTGCTGCCCTTCCCTTCGCGAACAGTGTCGTCGGCGACGAGCACGCCGCCCTCAACCC